>NZ_CALIOS010000065.1:0-27976 GCF_938044715.1 uncultured Turicibacter sp. | reverse complement strand
AAAACATATTTAGAGCCTCTTGAAACCATTAAAAATGAAATTCAATCACTTGAAACAGAAAATATTGATCTTCCGTTACTCGCAATCACGAACTGTATCCATGCGATTTCAACTTTTGTTGAAAATCCTAACCAATCCGACTATGACCATTTACTCAACGATACATTAAGTCAATTAAATGAAGAACTTCAGGTTCAAGAAACCTCGGGATGGATTGAAACAGCTTCTAGATTTTTAAAATCAGGAATGACTCAAACAAAACTTAGCTTGAAGCTTTCAAAGGTAAACGACCTTATGACCCAATTTAGCCAAAGTATTCAATCAAATGACTCTAACCTTGAGGCATTTAAAAAGACAAAACGCCAACAAAAAGCGACAGAAGATGCGATTTCAACTAAATACGTTGAGTTAGATGAACTTATTTTAGAACTAAGTGGAATCTTATCTGAAATCGAAGAAGTGACACAATAAAAAAACAGATTGAATTCAATCTGTTTTTTTTTATTGAACTAACGAAAGAGCTTTTAATATTGCCAAAGCCGCTTCACGTTTTTGACCAATAAATGGATACGTGTGAATGTGAATCGCTGGATTAAAATTCAATTCAATAATTGAGTAAGCTGAGGCAGGATTTTGAAAATCTTCAATCATCATATCAACCCCACAAATTTTAGCACCGATTGCCTTCGTTGCTTCACAGGCGATCTTTTTAAAATAATCATGAATATCATCAGTCATATCAATACTATCGCCACCCGTGGAGATATTCGAATTTTCTCGTAAAAAGACTTGCACATTCATCGGTAAGATCGTATCTGGTGTGTATCCTTGTTCGTATAAAAAACGAATAGCAATTTCATCTAATTGAATTTTTTCAAGGGGACGTCGATACTTATACCCTCGAAGTGGATTTTTATTTTTCAACTCAATCAACTCGGTAATTGAATGAACCCCATCTCCAATTACATTGGCTGGAACTCGATGTAAAATTCCAATCACCTCATTTTCAATCACCAAAAATCGATATTCTTTCCCTGAAACGAACTCCTCAACGATGACTTCTTTATCATGTGAAAAAGCTTCTTTTAAAGCTCTATAATACTCTAATTCACTGACTCCCTCTTCAAAAATACTGATTCCAATTCCAAAATTGGTCGATTTGGGTTTAATGACAATAGCTCGATTTTGATAACATTTATAATCTGACTGGGCTTTTTCTATGCTTTCGTACAATGCACCCGTTGGAACATTCAGATGATGATCTCTTAAAATTTCTTTTGTTACCTGTTTATTTTCCATGGCTAAAATCGTAATATAACTATCTAAGGACGTTTTCGTTGCTTGTTTGACGAACTCACAGTGCTCCCCATTAGATAATTTAATAAAATTTTCCGCTCGATCTAACACTTCAAATTTTACGCCTCGTTTAATAGCCTCTTTCATCAAAATTTGAGTCGATAACTCTAAATCTTCAAAACCAGGCAATTGAAATGGTGCGTCACTCGCTTCTTGTTTATACGTTCTGGCTAATTCTAAATTTGCGCTTAAATAATCTGTCTCCTGAACCATTTTCATCATCTTCGCAGATAAGGTTAAATTAGGATTTTTGATTTCGTCTTGTTTTCGATTTAAAATCGACGTTTGATTTAAATCATACGTGTCGTTGATTAGACTTATTTTCTTAAGGATACGCGTCGCTAACGTTTTTAGGCTCTCTTCATTTCCATTATAAAGTAACATTAACTTCTCGTCTAAACCTGAAACAGCGACTCTTCTTTCATTTTCATTAGCTTCTTCTTGCCAATTAGGATCATTTGACTCTTCTTCATCTAATAAGAAGAGCACAAATAACTGAATAAAATATAAATCATTTAACGTAATCCCTTCTTTTGCAAATGGATTTAAATCAATTGAGCGAATTTCTAAATACTCAATCCCATCTTCAATAAGTGACTCTAGTAATTGATTCGGTCGGATTGCTTTTAGACGTATCGGACTATAAAATTCTTTAAAACTTGAAATTTCACCCGCTTCAATATAAGCCTTTAATGAGTTGACATACGTCTTAGCAGAGGTATAATCAACGTAAATTGGTTTTTTATTTTGATACCCACATAAGCTATTTCGAAACGAAATCGCCCCTGATCGAGAAAAACTTTTTGGAGCCACTTCATTGGATGAAACACTACATTCACTACAATAACTCTCATCAACAATGGGTGATGCCCCTAATAAATATATTAATAACCAACGATATCTAATATAATTTCGAACTACTTTTAAATAGATTGCATCTTTAAACAAGCGAAAATCCGAATAATCATGTTGTGCGTCAAATAACTTTACCAATAGTGAGTCACTAAAAGAAAAGTTATAATGTAATCCCGAGATAAGTTGGCGTTTACCACCATATTTTTTTAGGAGAGATTCGCGATAAGTCATTAACTTTTGACCTTCTTCACTATCGCTAAACATCGCAATCGGAATTTCTTGATTTGGTTTAATAAAACATGGCATTGATTGAGGCCATAATAATTCGTCTCCAACCTCAACACTCACAATATCATAAAGCATACTTAAAAACTGATGAGCCTCTTCTAATGTTTTAAATGTTGGTGTAATCATTTCAATTTGGCTTTCTGAAAAGTCTGTTGTAATGTAGGGATTAAATTGCTTTTCCCCAAAGGCAGTTGGATGTGGGCTAAGGGCCAACGATCCATCTGGATTTACACGTAAACATTCACGTTCTATTCCAAATTTTCCTTCCATTAACTCCCGAGAATTAAGGAGTGACTTTAGCTGCATTAACATACCAATTACCTTCCTTTTCTTTTTTACAATAAATCCTAAATGCAACAATTCCTTTAAATAACATGCTCAAACTAATACTCATCCAAATTCCATTAACTCCAATCCACTGTATGAAAAAATAAGCCATCGGAATTCTTAATAATGTAAAACTAATCCCAATCATAGCGGGAATTTTAGGTAATCCCATTCCAACAAATGCACCATTACAAATAATTTCAACCGCCATAAAAAGTTGTGTTAATCCAACTAATTTTAAATAATCAGCTGTCATTTGAATGGTTTGCTGTTCACTGACAAATAATGAGGCTAGACTATCAGGAATGAATAGAAATACCATCGTCGTTAATAAGGAATATCCGACACCCAAACACATGGCTACCTTCATCCCCGATTGAATACGTTCATAAGCTTTTGCCCCATAATTTTGACCGACAAAACTTGCAATAGCTCCATTTAATCCACTAATGACCATATAGGTGATAGACTCAATTTGTAAGCCTATTTTTTGTGCGGCAATGGCATTTGTTCCAAAAACTGCAATCATTTTCGCCAAGACTATACTTACAAGCGTAAATAAGATACGTTGAGTTGACATTGGTAGACCTAATGAAATAATATCCCAATAAACCGATTGCTTTATTTTCAATTTGTAATCTAGTTTGATTAACGTACGAGATTGTTTAAAAAACAAACCACTCATGAAGGCATTCGCAATTAAGGTTGCTAATCCAGCACCCATTACGCCTAATTTCAGTGTATAGATAAAAATCGGATCTAAAACAATATTGAGAAGCACACCTAAAGCGCTAATCTTCAACGCTGCCTTATTTTGCCCAAAGCTATTATAAAGACGCGTATACCAAAAATTAAAGAAAGAAAAGAACACCATTGGGGCACTAACAAGTAAGTACTTGTATCCCTCAACTTCTACATAAGCATTCTCAACATCCAAAAATGAAATAAAAGCTTTTCCAGTAAAAATCAAAATCATGGCAAAAATAATCCCTATTAAGAAGTTTAACCGAAAACCAGCATTTATATAATCCTGTTGTTCTTGTTCATCCTTTTTTCCAAGGGCATGTGAAACTTTAATTCCTGTTCCGATGACCACGCAAGTATTAATAGCCGTTCCAATTCCAATTAAAAAACTAGATGTCCCAATACTAGCCACCGCATCGCTTCCTAAACGCCCCACTAGTAACATGTCCACTAAACTATACGTCAATTGCAAAACAGAACTTCCCATAATGGGCAATGCCAACGCTAATAGGACGGTCAATACTTTCCCTTCCGTTAAATCCACTTTTTTCACCGTTTGGCCTCCTCATTAAATTTCGTTATGTTTTAAACGATTTACTAAGTGCTCCATTTTTTGAAAAATAACATCACGGGTTTGACGAAAGACCTCCTCAGATTCTCCTGTCGGGTCCTCAATTCCCCAATCTTCTCGATGAGTACAAGGTAAATTTGGACAAGACACATTGCATCCCATCGTAATGACAATATCAACTTGTGGGATATCACTTAATAATTTTGGTCTTTGATTCAATTCCATATCTATGCCAATTTCTTTCATGATTTTCACGGCATCTTGATTGATCACGTCACGCTGTTCTGTTCCTGCTGAATAAGATTCAAAGACATTTAATCCCATCACACGTCCAAAGGCTTCAGCCATTTGTGACCGACATGAATTATGAACACATACAAAAGCTACTTTTTTCATTTTTATCTACTCCTCAACTGTTCGACTTCTTCAATTAGTGATTTTAAAAAAGGATACTTGGAAAACACACTCTCTGGGATATAGTAGTGCACCCACTGTCCTTTTTTTTGACTTTCAATTAACCCTGCTTGTTTTAATTTAATTAAATGTTTCGAGGTTGAAGATTGAGAACATTTTAAAGCGGGTTCAATTTCACAAACACAGCGCGCACCATGAAATAACAGACACATAATCTGCAACCTTTTTTCATCTGCTAACGCCTTTAATATTTCAACATACATGGCTTAATCTCCTTTATATTCCCATATCAGAATATTCCCAATCAGGAATATATTATAGTTTTTTAACTTATTTGTCAATGAAGATACGCTCTTTTAATATGGTGACTTGTTGGATTTCTATTCTTTAAGTGATAAATAATAGGAAATATGTTATAATCAACCCATATCTTTATTATTGAGGAGAATCAAATGTTTACCACTGAAATTTTAGAAAAACTCGATTTATTCGGCCCTTATTTAATCTTTTTGCTTATTTTTTTAGAAGGATTAAATTTAACGGGGATCCCTGCCATCGTCATTATGCCTGCCATCGGATTTTCTATTTACACGAGCTCATATAGCTTTTTCTTCATTTATCTAATCAGTGTCTTAGCAGCTATTTTAGCCTGTCTGGCTTATTATGCGGTTTCTTATAAATTTGGAGGAGCACTTTACGATTTTTTCTATCAAAAATTTCCTTCTACTCAAAAAAGTCTAGATAAAGCCACTGAGCTTAGTCACCGATTCGGTCCTCTGATGTGTTTGATTGGCCGAGTTGTGCCAACGGTTCGAACATTCATTTCATTAATGTCTGGTATCTTCAAAATTCCGTTGACAAAATATGCCATCTATTCAACAGGTGGAATTCTCATTTGGAATTTTGTGACCCTATCAATAGGGTATATCGTAGCGATCATTAGCAATTAAAAAACACATGCACGCTCTCGTGCATGTGTTTTTTAATTATTTTTCTGAAGCTTCAACTTCTTCTAAATCTTCTAGTGTTTGTAACGTCTCTAACATTTCAATGTCCTCTAATTCATCATGCAAACGAAGAGAAGGCATTTCTTCAACTTGATGATCTTCTATCACCGTTTTTAATTCTTGTAAACGTCCTGTTAATTGAGATACTTTTTCCTCAAGTTGTTGCACGCTATGGCTCCAGTCAAATTCATTGATTGATGCTTTAATCTCTTCAAGTTGTTCTTTACATTTTTCTTTAAAGGCATCTTGATCAAACTCTTTTACTTTTTGTTGTAAATCTTCAACATTTTGAAGTAACTGAGCTTGCATCTCTTTTCCTGATTTAGGCGTTAATAATAAAGCTGCGACTCCACCTACTAAGGCACCTAATCCAAAAATATAACGTTTTTTCATCCTCTCATCCCCTGTTTCTGTAATCTTTTAAGTTTTCTTTTTTGACGTCTTCTTCGAATGAAAGCAACAATCTTCCATCCCATTTTAATTTTTTGTTTAAACTCCTGAACCGTTGTATTCATTTCTCGCTTCAACTCTGACGGTACTTCTTTCATCTTTTGATTACATGTTTTAATTTGTTCCGTTTGAGTATTAATGGCTTGACGAAGTCGAGATAAGAGATAAACAGCGCTAATCGTTGCAACAATGACACAGGCAATCGAGGTTAGCATTAACCAATCATTTAGCTGCATATCATATAACTCCCTTTATTTACTAAATACTAGTATTGTTTGTAATTATAACCTTGTAAATTAAAGGTTTCAACCCTATTTGACACATTCTATAAAATTTACTCATTTTCCTATTGTAAAGCATCTACACGCTGTGATAGACGTTCAAGTTCATCAGTTAACTCGTCTAAATCAATTTCCTCTTTTTGCGGTGTGACATCCTGATGTTTAACATTGACGCTTGACTTTGAGTCCATCCATTTTTTTGTGATGAAAGCTCCCATGACTCCTCCTACGCAAACTCCAACTAAAAATGATTCATATTTTTTCATACGTATAATTTCCCTTTCTTTACTTAAAACTAAACATCTTTGGTTTCTAATGATCTGCACTCATTATAGAAGAAATCTTCCATTAAATGCAAGCTATACCTGTCTTTAGTTATCGATAAATGTCACACTTTATCATTTACATCTCAAATGAAGTTTGATAAACTTATTTTTATTCTTCTAGCAAAGTAAGTCTTAAATCCAAGATTTCATCAAACAAAATAAAAATTAGATGACTTGATATACAGAGGAGGTTTTCATCATGAATCATTTTTTTACCGTTCTTTTATTAACGGTTGTTGGAGCCTTAATTGGATGGATAACAAATATTTTTGCAATCAAGCTCTTATTTCGCCCCATCAAGCCAATTAAAATTCCGCTGACTCGTTTTACGATAGTCGGATTAATTCCAAAACGCAAAAAAGAAATTGCTAAAAACATTGGGGAAGTCGTCGCAAATGAGTTAATTTCAATTCGTGAACTGATGGATGAAGCAGTCACAGAAGAGGATTTAACCCAAATTCGATTTTTCGTAAAACGCAAAATTAAAGCAGTCATTGATGAAAAATTAAACATCATTCCGTTTCCCTTCAAAGGGATGATTCAAGGTCCACTTGATGAATTAATTGAAACAGAAGTGAACAATGGCTTGACCGATATTATTGTGAATATTAAAGACATGATTGAACTGCGTGTTAACATTGCTAAAATTGTGGAAGATAATATCATGGCACTAGACTTACGTGAACTCGAACGCATTATTTTGCAAGTAGCTAAAAAAGAATTAAAACATATTGAAATTCTTGGGTTTATTTTAGGTGGTGTCATCGGACTCGTTCAAGGAATTATACTGATGTATCTATAAAAAAAGTGAGCTTAGTCTCTCTTTTTTTATTCTGACATTTCAACTAAGGCTTTACTGTTCCACGTCCCTAACTTAAATCGGATCACAAAAACGAAGGCTCTCAAACATTCATCAATAGCCATGGCAATCCAAATTCCAACTAATCCATAATTTAGTAAAACCCCGATATAATAACCAAATCCTACAGCAATTAACTAACATCCAATTAAACTAATAATTACGGCAAACTTAACATCACCGGTTGCTACTAAGCATTTGGTCATGGTCATTTTAATCGCACGTCCTATTTCTAAGAAAAATTCAACAAAAATAAGTGGTTTGCCAAGCGTAATAAGGAGTGCATCCTTTGTAAACAGTGAAAAGATGGCATCACTATTTAAATAAACCATAAAAGTAATAGACAGTGAAATGACAATTGAAATCAAACAGGTTGACCAGACACGCTTTTCTACATCGTCAAACTGATGCGCTCCCACTAAATACCCCACAACGATTTGACTGGCTTGGGAGATAGCAATTGAATAAACGTAGGCAACGCTAGCTAGCATGCTACAATAAACCTTTGTCGCAATGACTGCAGTACCAAATAAATTAATAAATTTTAAAATAACCCTCTGAGATAAATTATAGGAAAATTCTTGGGCACCTACCGGTAGCCCGACCACTCATAACTTTTTAAAAACATCAGTTGGAAACGGTTTTACAGTCTTCAATGAGATGTGTTCATCAATTTTTTTATAAATAAATAGATAACAATCAATAAACCAATAACTTTACTCACATTTTGTTGAAATGGCAGCTCGGAGAATTCCAAGTTGTGGAAAACCGAATACCCCATTAATTAAGATGGCATTTCCTAGAATATTGATAAGATTCATCACGATAGCTGAAATCATCACTTCTTTGAGTCATGAATAACTTCGTAAAATAGCAGTGAATGTCATGTATCATCCTTGAACTTAGATAAAAGCACCGACTATTTTTAAATAAAGACATGCCTGTTCAATGACCGTATTAGGCACACTCATCCAACTGAATAGTGGTCGATATTCCCTACTAATAATTGAAGTAATAATTCAATCAAAATCGCTAATGACATCATGATAACTCTTGATGTCTTTTGATGATTTGTTCTCATTATTTTCTCCTCAAATTGGTATATTTTATAATTCAAATCGAATCCTATCATAATTTTAGTAAAAAAAAAAAAAACACCCATTTTCAGTTGGTGTTTTAAAATTTATTTGAACTTTTATTCGTTTTAATTCCATAACTTGAAACATTAGCGAGACCAGCCTCGATTCGAGCCGCGAGTTGACCACTTAAAATATCATTTGGAGTTATACTTTCAATCCAAATACACTCTTTTTGATTTTGAGCTTTCAAATGATAAACATCAAAATGATATCCTTTCTCTTCTAACACCTCAAAAACACTTACGATGAAATCATTAAGTTCATCTATACTTTGGGTTTCAAGTGTAAACTGTAACGTAATTTGTGCTGAAATAGGCAAAGTTTCATCAAATTCCATCCCGAGTTCTAGGATCTTTGACATATAATCGACTGCATCAAAGTCATAATAAACAAATGACTGATTCTCTTTAAGGTGGAACTTCTCATTAAGTAACTCATTCACCAAAATAGAATACTGTGCTGATAATCGCTTTAATGTATTAAAATAACTCAACACATGACTTTCATACGTATCATCCACAATCTCACCATTTTGATAGCTCACTGAAAAATTTAAATCTTCATTTTCCTCATGGTAGATTAGCGATTGATACGAAGCAGTTTCAAAAACATACGTCGCTTCTTTCACTTTCAAATCTTCTTTAGGATATTGATGTTCAACATATCCCTCAATCGCTTTCGTTGCTTTATTAGCATCGAATGGATTTCCAATTAATGAATTAGCTCCGGCTAAAATCCATAGTAACAAAAAAGTCCCCATTACACCTAAGACGGAACGTTTTTTCCAATTCACCGTCTGATTGAATAAACACCTGAAATAACTTAAAATCAAAGCCCCTATTCCGATTAATGCCGCATACGTCATTGTCATAAAAATAGAAAAACTAATCATCCCGCTATAAATCCCAGACTGAATTAATTCCCACCCCAATAACAATGCGAATAAAGTACTCATTAAATAAACTAGCATCTTCAAAACTGGTAATACAGTTCCAATCCTAAGAAAAGCTCCTACGATAGGAAATAGCAAACTATTATAAAACAAGGAGTCTGTCCCCGTGTTTAAGACGCCAACCCATAAAAGGACAAGCCCTAATCCTAAACTACCTTTTTGAATGGTTAATTTCATATTCCCGCACCTTTAAAAAAGATCTTTCTTGCCTTAATCTTACACATCTCTTGCAAATATTTCAATGCTGTGCAGACTTAATCCTTCGACAACATTTTTAAATTAATGGCGGTTTTTCTCCTTTCAAAAAGAAAACCAGCCTTTATTTAAGAAATTTGGCTGGTTTTGAACTTATTCATATTCTTTTACAACAGATTGGTTATAAAATTCAATAATTTGTCGCATGACAACGGAATCAAGTCGTTGATCAATATCATATAACACTCCATTATACGCCATTAATTGCTCTTTGGGAACAGATTCTAGGCTTCCGTAAATGGCTTTAATTTCTTTCTCAATCGATTGTTTTAACTCAACACTTGTCACCACATCATGCCCTCGTCCTTCATAACTCACAAACGTAAAGTTCGTATTCGCTCCAAATAAATGTTTATACTGTGCGAAATTTTGTTGATAACTCACTACTTCATCATCTTCACTATGCATCAACATGACTTTGGCTTTTGTTGTACCAAGTCCTTCTACCCCACTCAACGTTGCATAATGACCGAACTTCAGATATTCATAAAATCTGACATAGGGTGTTAATAATTTAATTCCCTTCCCCATCATTTGACTTCCCGCTTCCACAATCATATCAATAGATTCATCAAATCCAGAGCGCTCAACAACTGCTGTTATATCCTCATGCTCATTTAATACAGCCATAACAGCATAGCCACCCATACTATGACCGTACAACATAATTGGGAGACAATCAAACTGTTCATCGTTTTTCACATAATTGATCGCGTAATCTAAATCAATGATTGCCTGAGGCAATCCTTTCATACTACTTCCTTCACTTTCATCTGTTCCGGTTCCATCATAAGCAAACACTGTGTATCCATTTTGAGTCATAAACTGAATTTCAGGTAAATAGCTATTGTGTCCACCACCAAGTCCATGTGCCAAAATAATCACACCGTTTGGAAAACTTGTTTCTTCTTGTGTATAAATATAACCAGCCAATAATTGTTGTTTATTAGATTCAAAGAAGGCTGGCGTTTGAACTAATCCTTCGAATTCCTTAACTTCATATTTCAACTCATCTGGCGTTGTATAACGCCCCCCAAAATTTTGTTCATATATGAAGACACTTAAACCAAATGGAATGATTACGACAATGAGTAATAAAACAATACCCCCAATCCAATAGCGTTTTTTTCTTTGCTTCATCTTTTCTCTCCTCCATGACACATCATATCTTGTTAGATTATATGCACGAGGTTCAAACCTATTCGCGTAAAAATATACAATTTCTTGACGATTCTATTCCTAATCCTGATTTAACAACTTAACTCAATTAAAACTGCCTCCTATTCACTATGTACATAAAAATAGCATCGTCCCCTAAAATGAAATTAATAACATCCCTTTTATTGAAAGTCTTTTAAACTGCTGTCTTCTTTCACACTTATGAGAGATAATTATTCAAAGGGCTCTTTTGCCTGACATTTCTCAAAAGTATCTGGTCAGATTTATTGATTATTCTGTTGCAAAATATACCTCCTACGATGTGTTTTCTTAGTTTTCTCTCAATTCATAAAAAAATCGTAAGACTCCATCTTACGATCACAATTTAAGCTTTATTTCTTTTAAATAACTAATCCCATTCATCACCCAATAGATGATAAATCCAATCATCATAAATAGCAGAAGACCTAGACTACAAACGACTAAGAGCGCTACTCCTTTTGTTAAATAAATCATCTTAATTAAAGTTACCATCAACAAGTAGGAAACAAATGCAGCAATGATCAAGGCGATTAAAAGTATCAGTAGTATGAATTGCATCCACTCATCCTCCCATTTTGTTTTTATTGTTCAAATAACCCCATATCCTCTTTACTCTTATTATAACATCCTTTATTGAAACAATATACTTTTTTCAAACTACTTCATCACTTTCAGTATATTACTCATATCCTCCACTTAATTTTCGTGCACTAAATTCAACAAAACAGTTGAAACAACTGGCGAATTTTATCGATTAAAATCAGTTGCATTATCGGGTAGTGAATTAATTCGGTGTAAAAACTTGGTCACCCGTTGAACCTCTTGCTCCGAATATGGATAGTTTAACTCTCGACTAATTTCTAAGGCAATTTTATTTGCAAAAGGTCCGATACAAAATAGCTTCTCCCATATTGAAAGATACCCTTTTTTCGGATAAAGATGAATAAACTCAGAATAAATATTTTCACTTAAAAAACGTTTAATCCATCGACCCTCTCTCCCAATGTCAACTGCCCAACCATATTGAAGTCCAATTTTCCAAGATAATAGTTCTATAATCAAGGGCATCATGATGCCATCGTAAACACCTTTTGCCAATGGAAGTTCATCTCGATACACTGCTTTTGCAACTTCAATTTGAGACCACCATAACCGATTTAAAACTTCATAAAATTGTTCATAACTTGGCTTTTCAACATAATGAGAACTGTCATTCGGTTCATCTAGTGGGGGGATGACGCCATCTTTATCTAATAAAATCTTGATTAAAGAATCTGAGTAGATGGTTTTTAAATAGTGACTGAGACATACAAATTGCAAATCTAATCGGACACCATCTTGATATTGAATTTGAAATAAATAGGAACTTTCTGCTAAGTCTGTCATCCTGGTAATCACGGTTTCTCCAAATTGTTGAATCCAATCTTGATTCATTTTATAACTTTCAATTTCTTTATCTAAAATAAATAAATCAAAGTGATAATCTCTCATTAAGTCAATAGGGGCATTTCTATCTAATCGAAGCCCTGACTGAGCAATCGCTCGAATATTCGACCGTTCTTTGGCAAATGCTAAAATTTGAGCCGTGACTACAGAGGGTTGTCGCATTTGAGTCGATTGAATGAGTGTATGATTTTTAATCAAATATAGAGAGATCACTTCACCCTGATGCTCAAATTTTTCTTCTAGCTTAAAACCTACTTGGGGAAGGAGATTGACCATTCCAACATTTAAACTTGAAACTTTTGTTTTAATACAAGGCGTCTTCAACATATCAAAAGCAAACGCTATGACTTCATCGAAAATTTCTATGATGACTTGATCCTCAATATTTTGATTAAATAATTGTAAGGCCATTTCATAGGACATATAATCTGACATTAATTGCAGTGAAATAAATCCTATTAACTCATCACTTGATATCACATGCACACTAAAAAATAAAGATTCTTGATTGGCTTCCATCCCGTCATTTAAAGGCTCTGCCCCCATTAAATCTACAGGATGGCCACTACGATTTTTTATACTTTTAAATAGACAATGCTGTGTCTGGAAATCCATCGTCACCCCTCCTACAGATCAATGTAATCGTTCTCTATTTTTAATCATATCCCTTTTTAAGCTCAATTATGTACTCTATCATAAACTAGCCATTATTTCTTTCCTATTAAAATATGCAAAGTCCCTAATTTTTATGACTTATCTGTTAATTTACTTAATTAAAAAAAGCATAAGAAAAATCCTATGCTTTAACTTCTAAATTTACGTTTTTTATAATGTGAAACAAACCAAAGCGCTGGTAAAATAAATACTAAACATCCAATTGCTACGATTAATTGTTGAGATTCATTTGAAGGTGAGCTCGTATTTAGTTGATTTCCCCCGCCCATTCTAAATGAACTAAAATTTTCAACCAGTTCCAAAATCATTGGAATTAACGCTTCATCAATTCCTAATTCTTTTAGTAAATTTAAATCTTCCTCTGTTAAGGTTTCTTCTGTCTTCCCTGATAATTGGGCCACAACTTGTTGAATTTGAGTCATATCAAGTGACGCTATCACAGTTTTTAGCTCCTCACTGATCGAGTCAATCAGCCCCTCTCCTGGATTCATTGGTTTGGTATTTATCTGATTTGAAGAGGTTGAATTAGGAGTAGATATTGAATCATTTGGTTGACTTAAATGATTGTTATCCTCTATCGATGGTTTGTTTAAGTCTACTTGATTGCTTTCATTTTCAGTTGATGACTGGAATTCCCTCATCCCCTTTGGACCACCTCCCCCATTTTGACTTCCGAGAGCATCTAAATCTAAGTGTGTTTCAATGTTTCCATAAGTATCACTAGGTTGTTCCCCTGCAAGCTGAGCTTTAATACTTTTTGTTCGATCGGTTCCAAATACAAGTAATTGAGGAATAGAGGCAAGATATTCATCATGACTATAAAAAGCTGTTGCATCATTTGCAACGTAATCATCAATTAGCTCATCTAATTTTTTGATCGTCGCCTCATATTTTCCACTTTCGATATATCCATCAATTAATTCTTGTAAATACTCATGATACATGTCTTTATATTCGTCGACTTCTAGTAATTTTGAAATTAACGGACTATTTGCCATCGTATCTGTTACAGGTTCATCAATCGGGAAGTTAATAACTTTACTACTATCATTGATATTAAAAGCACCAAATGATAAATTAAAATCCCAAGGTAAAATTTGAAATACGCCGTCTTGTTCATATAAATAATAATTATGCTTCATACTTCCTGCATAACTATCTAAGTTTACTAAGAACGTATTGACGGCAAAATATCGTAGAATTTCTTCGATATCTAAATATTGTTCTAAATTTGTCCCGTCATTTAAGTTTTTCATCATCTCGATGACTTTGTGATAAGCATCTTCGGTTGTTCCTTTTAAAACACTATTTTCAAAAATAGCACTGTAACTTGATATCTCGTCATCGATATAAACTAAATTACTTCCTGAAGAAGACATGCCTCCCATTGGATTGTTTTCTCTCATTTCATTTCCATTCGGTGGTGTCATTCCCTCTAGTAGTTCTCCATTACCTGATGGCATTCCCTCTGGCATTTCTCCGTTACCTGGTGACATCATTCCCCCTGGCATTTCTCCGTTACCCGATGGCATCATTTTATCTGATGTAACCCTTTCTTCCTGAGCGGTTACCTCGTCTGTTTTTCCTTCTCGAGAAGATTTTTCACCAAACATCATTTGTGAATTTCCATTAAATAGATTGACTCCAATCATCATCTCTTGCTTGTCTTCTTTGTTGCCCATGTTCATTGAATCACTTTCAGGTTTATATAAACTTCCGGAAATCGTCCCAAAATAACGTTGGACAAAACTTTCCTCCATGACCTCAAGTGCAAGATATAACCCCCATGGTTCACCATTAATTTTGATATTAGCATAACAATATCCGGGAGTCGCAATCCCCATGGCACTAAACATATCGTATGATAAATATTCTTTCATGTAGGTTGCGTCACCAATCATGTTATTGAGTGCCAGTTTATCTAATCCGTATAGGCTTTGTCCGTCAACGTATTCTGAAAAATCAACTTTAAAGCTAAATCGATCCGTGCTATCATCACTTGCTACCATACTTAAAGATGAATTTCCTTTCGGTCTAATGCCTACAGATTCAAATACTTCACCATTAATGACGATATCAGCCATCACATATTGTTCTGATATAGCATTTTCAATCATTGAATTCCAATTTTCTTCTGATATTTGAATATCTATCTCTAACACTTCGTCTGCGTTAAAAATTTTTTCAACATAGGCGGGTTGTGCCACTTTAGTTAAACTGGCTGATATGGTTTCATGGTTCGATATCCACATTAAGAGTCCAGTCAATAAAACCATTCCACACACTAATAGAACCATTAAACGATTGACACTTTTCTCATTACGCAACAACCATCACCTCCTTACTTGTTTAATATCATTTATCCTAAATAATCACCATTATAAGAAACTAACACGGCATTTTTTACGCCACTAATTTGACTGATTTCGTTTACAAATTTTGTTTCCATTTCTTTCAAACGAATTTCAACTGTCACTTCGATTCCATTTTGAGCTGAGACTGTTTTAGATTTGATGACATGTTTTTTTACATAAGCATTGACTGTTTTTAATGCTTCTTTTTCACTCTCATCATTTAGGCACGATAACACTAATAAATAAGGATTATCAGTTGTTTGGCGATTGATGAATAAAACTAAGATGATTCCAATAAATAATGATCCGAAGACCGCTAATGGAATTAATCCTGCTCCAATCACAATTCCAGCACTAATTGACCAAAATAAAAAGGCAATATCGAGCGGTTCTTTAATGGCGCTTCTAAAACGAACGATTGATAACGCCCCGACCATCCCGAGTGATAAAATAACGTTTGATGTAATCGCTAAAATAATTAAGGTTGTAATTAAGTTTAATGCAAGTAATGACACACAAAAACTATGAGAATACATGACTCCTTTAAATGTTTTTTTATAAACAGCCATAATAAAGAGCCCGATTACAAAGGCTAAGGTCAAAGCAATGATTGTATCTAATACTGAAAACGCTGAGATATTCTCCATAAAACTTGATTTAAAAATATCGCTAAAATTTAGTGTTGCAAACATAACATTTCCCTCCTAAAGTCATTAACCATAAATCCGGCAAACCGCATACTTTGAAACGGATGTTGACCGACTATAATTGTTTTGTAAAACATCTGAAATAAACTCCGGTAAAAATTCATCAAATTTAACTTCTAGTATGATGAGATTTGAATCCAGCCCTTCAACAGTTGGCAGCAACGGATTTAGGGCATCAATTGAAGTGATTCCAGTTCTAATTCTTTTATCAAACGTGATCCGAACGTTTCCCACGTCGTGAATATAAGCCTCTCTGGTATAATCCACGATAGTTTTAGGTCTGAGTAGCTCGTTTTTCATCTTATAATAAAGTTCTTGATGCAAAGCGTGTGGGGAATTTTTTAAAAACTCAAACTCTCCATCCATAATTGATTGAGCTTGCTCATCACTCAATGGAGCACTCACTTTGGCACATAAACCGTTCACCTTTGATTTTTTCTCCAACCGAATAAAACTGACATCATCGTTATAATATCGAATTCTAAACTTTTCTTGTAAAGCTTTATCATGATAGTTATCAAAGTAGATACTTCGAATTTTATATTCTCCGAGCTCGTTTGCATGGCGATCACATCGCAGTAAAAATTTCAAACGATTTCGAAGCAGTAAATAATCGCCGTAATTAATGTAATGTTTAATTTCATGTCTAAACTTCATCTGACTCACCTCCTAAATAGCTGACTAGAGCTATTATAAATTCCATTTCTTAACATAATCTTAAAAATTTAATAATTAATTAATTATATTTTACTTGGTTTTCCTTTTTAACAAAATTTGTTATCCTTATAATAAAGAAATAGCCGTCAAATTTCAGAATGTTTTAAGTTTCGCTTGATAACATTAAACGTATGAGGTGATAAGTATGAGAATCTTAGTTGTAGAAGATGAGATTCGCTTAGCAGAAGCGATTAGCCAAATATTAAAAACAAACAAATATGATGTGGATGTGTTTCACGATGGACAATCAGGTCTTGATTATGCCTTAACAGGTATTTATGATTTAATTATTTTAGATATTATGTTACCTAAGTTAAATGGATTTGATATCTTAAAGATGTGTCGTCAGGATAAAATTAAAACGCCAATTTTATTTTTAACTGCAAAAGATGAAATTGCAGATAAAGTCCGTGGACTTGATTTAGGAGCTGACGATTACTTAACCAAACCCTTTGCGACCGAAGAGCTATTAGCGAGAATTCGCGTTCTTCTTCGTCGACAAGGTGAAATCACAACGGATACCCTACGTTTTCATGATGCTGAACTTAACTTATCCACTTATGAGCTATCTTGTGGAGTCAAATCAGTAAAACTTGGGTTAAAAGAATTTAACATTTTAAATTATTTATTTTCAAATGGTAATCAAATTGTAACTAAAGAACTATTAATCGAAAAGGTATGGGGATTTGACGCAGATGTTGAATACAATAACGTTGAAGTTTATATTTCTTTTCTTCGAAAAAAATTATCTTTTATTAAATCAAATGTAATCATTCGAACGGTCAGAGGCGTTGGATATTGTTTAGGAGTCAATGAATCATGTTAAAAAAACTTAAGAAGCGATTTATTTTGATTAATCTATCCATTCTGATGTCGATTTTTCTTGCTATTTTTGGCGGGACGTATTATTTAATGTACAAAACGAATGTGTCTCAAGCAATGGTCTTGATGGAACAAATCGCCCAAAATACAAGCATTTCACAAAAATTTCCACCGAAGGGGGGATATAATTTAGATCGCAAAGGCCCCTTTCCACTCAATGAAGGTCTGATGCGTAATCATTTTACAGCTTCAATTGATAACACGACTCAAACTTTAACCATTACCTCAAATTTAGAGTCTGATACTGATTTATCGGGAGTGGAATCTATTGTTGAAGATTTATACAATCGTTCGACTGAAACGGGAAAAGTTACAATTAACTCCCTTCCTTTTCGCTATTTAAAAATTACGCGTCCTGAAGGAACACTCTTTGTTTTCTTAGATCGTTCTTCTGAAATGACGACCTTGACGCAACTTGCACTTGTCTTAATTTTTATTGGATGTATTACATTAATTGTTTTAGCTGTCATTAGTTTGTATTTAGCGTCTTGGGCAATTAAACCAGTGGCTTTAGCTTGGCAAAAACAGCAACAATTTGTCGCCGATGCTTCCCATGAATTAAAAACTCCCTTAACAGTCATCCATACAACGACAGATGTCATTTTAGCGAATCAACATCAAACCATTAATGAACAACGAAAATGGATTGATCACATTAAATCTGAGACGGAACGAATGTCAAAACTTGTTAGCGACTTACTCTATTTAGCGAAAATTGATAGTAATGAAGTGTTATTAAAATCAGCTTCTTTTGATTTAAGCGAAGCCATTATTAATGCCGCGTTACCGCTTGAATCGGTGTTCTTTGAGTCTGGGAAAGAATTAGTTTTAGATATTGAACCGGACTTAATGTTTACAGGCGAAGAAGAACGAATTGCACAAGTAGCCATTATTTTACTTGATAATGCATTGAAACATTCACCAACTCAAACTCAAATTATGCTTTCTTTAAAGAAAGAGCATGAACAATTTATTTTAGCTGTCAAAAATAAAGGTGTTGGGATTCCACCTGAGCATCTTGATAAGATTTTTGAGCGTTTTTACCGTGCTGATGAATCACGTGCTCGTGATACAGGTGGCTATGGATTAGGTCTTTCTATTGCTAAAACAATTGTTAGCCAGCATCATGGGCAAATTTCAGTGAAAAGTATTCCAAATGATGAAACAACGTTTACAGTCATCTTCCCTACTAAAATTTCGAAGCGCCATCAAAAATGAGATAGCCTCCTATTTATACCTTCGATATCAGCACAAAAGTAGACATTTATTTCATTTTGCGATAATCTATTAGTAATTAAGGAGGATGCAGGTAATGAAATTTATTTCATGGAATGTAAATGGATTGCGTGCTTGTGTGAAAAAAGGATTTTTAGATTTTGTCGAAGCAGAGCAACCTGATTTTTTATGTGTACAAGAAACAAAATTACAAGAAGGTCAAATTGATTTGCAATTAGATGGCTATTATCAATATTGGAATTATGCCGTGAAGAAAGGTTATTCAGGAACGGCTATTTTTACAAAACATGAGCCATTACAGGTGACTTACGGCCTTAATATTGCAGAACATGATCAAGAAGGTCGTGTCATTACCCTCGAATATAATGATTTTTATTTGGTAACGGTCTATACACCTAATTCTCAAAATGAGTTGGCACGACTCGATTATCGCTTGACATGGGAAGAAGCTTTTAGAAATTATTTGATAGGATTAGATGTTTTAAAACCAGTCATTGTTTGCGGTGATTTGAATGTAGCCCATCAACAAATCGATTTAAAAAATCCTAAAACAAATACAAAAAACGCTGGATTCACAATCGAGGAACGTAATGAAATGACGAAACTATTAAATAGTGGGTTTATCGATACATTCCGTTATTTTTATCCAACAAAAGAAAATTGTTATAGTTGGTGGTCTTATCGTGCAGGCGCACGTGCAAAAAACGTTGGATGGCGTATTGATTACTTTATTACCTCAAAAGCATTAGAATCAAGACTTGAAGATGCGAGAATTTATCCTGATGTTTTAGGATCTGATCACTGTCCAGTTGGATTACAATTGAAGAAATAAAAAAGAAGTATGCAACGCATACTTCTTTTAATTTCCATTTGATTCTACCTGCCCTTCAAAAATCTCTTTTTTTCCTTTAGCAAGCTTTGAATGAGTCAATAAATCATAAAAACCAGAAATACTGTATGAAATAATCATGACTATAATAATCGCCATAACATGTGAAGATCCAAAATATTCAATCGCCATCATAATTCCAGTTAACGGTAAGGCTGTTGCGCCGCAAAAAACTCCAATCATCCCAAGTGCTGCAACTGAAGCAACAGGTAATTTAAAAAATGTTGCAATGGCACTCCCAAATGTTGCTCCAACAAAAAAGGTTGGATTTCCACGTCCCCCTTGAAAAACAGACCCTAGGGCAACAGCTGTAAAAATAATCTTCCAAATAAACTCAATGAGACTAACGGGTTCCTCAAAGGCTAAAGCGATATGTGACTGTCCTAACCCATTATAATTATCCCCAGCCATCCAAAAAAGAATAATTGTTAGCACGCCCCCTACCATGCCTTTAATATAGGGGCTCTTAATCCACCTAGAATAAATTTTAGGGGCTAGGTCTAAAGCCCCATTAAACATCATGGCCACCAGTCCAAATAACAGCCCCATTCCAACTAATTTTAAAATTAAAGTCAAATCAAGAGCTCCAAGCTCTAAAGAGGGATAAGTAATGAGTTCATCTCCAATTTGTTTCGCAACCTCACTTGAAATAACACTTGTTAAAAAAGCAGGAAGTAATGCTTCGTAATGAAACTTTCCCTTTAAAACTAATTCCATTCCTAAAATAGCTCCGGCTAATGGTGTATTATAAAGGACGCCAAAGCCACTTCCAACACCTGCAACAACTAATGTCCGTTGCTCCTCATCACTTAAATGAAATTTTCTTGATAAAAAATCACCTGTTATCCCACCGATCGCAACTCCCGCTGCTTCTTTCCCTGCTGATCCTCCAAAAAAAGTTGTCACCAAAGATCCAATCACAACAGCCGGAATCATGGAAAGCGGAATATTCTTCGCAGCTTGTTGAACTTCTGATTTTAGTAAATTCTCTCCTGAATACGCATTTCGTCTAACTTTCACGTATAAAAAACTGATAACTACTCCTGCAACAGGTAAACCAAAGACTAACTTCTCATGAGTGCTCCGATAGTGATTAGCTGTACTTAAGATTTGTTTAAATCCACCTACCATCACACCAATCATGACTCCCATTAAAAGACTCAATAGGATCCATTTAACGAGTTGTAAGCCTAATTTTTTGAATGAATCCATTTCAACTCCACCTTTTATTTATTATTAATTCTAGTTTTAACATTTAATAACATTTTATGAATTTTTCATAACAAAAAAGAGATCCGACTTCGATCTCTTGTTATAATTCTTCTTTTTTCAATTGAATATTATTAAACTCATGAACATCTAATAAATGATTAATCTTGAATTGAATATAACGACTATTTTTCGTCATAATTAAGACTAATCGCGACATGAACATCAATAAAATACATGACCAGCCAATGTTAAATAAAAACATATCCGACTCAAAGCGATAGCAATAAATAATGGGTAATAATAATGATAAAATGAGTAATAACACTAACATAATTAAAATGATTAAATTTAGTTTTACTCGTGTCTGAATCCCCACCATTAACTCGAGCGTTTTTTCTAATTTATGATTTCTCATTTCAAGTAAACGTTTGGGAATTTCATCGCCTGCATAATAAAAGGCTCTCCCCATATTTTTCGTTAAATGAATATGAATTAATAAATATTGTAGCACCACCCCAATAATTGTCCCATTAACTAAAATAACAGCTAAAATAATACAATATTCTTTAAATGACGAACGTGTCATTAAAACTTCAACTAAAGAAATTAAAGATAAAAAAGTTCCGATATTAAATCCAGTTAAAAAAGTCGTCCATTCTTTAGGATTTTTCCCCATCTTCATCTTCTCCTCTCACTCGACAGTTATTCCATTTTAACATATGAATTGTAAAGATGTTGTCTATCTCTGTCTATAAAATTCAAAAAAACCACGTCAAACGCGGGTTTTTAATCGCGTAATTCGACATGGTTGATGAGTTATTTTTCTTTAGAAATGGCATATGCAGATAACAAAATTAAAATACAACCTGTTAACTTTAAAATTGTTAAATCTTCGTGTAATAAAATGAGTCCAAATACAACGCTTGTGATGGGTTCAAATAAACAAAGAATCGATGCTTTGGTGCTTCCAATTAATTTAATTCCGATTTGCAGTAAAGCAACGGCGAACACTGATACTAATAATGAAATGATTAATGTTAATCCCCAGGCGATGGGCGTTAAATTAATCATTAAAGAATGAGTTCCCATCCCATAAACGAACACCGCAGCAGATACCACTAAGTTAATATAAAAAGTCAGTTTAAACGAATCTAACTCTTTAAGGCCACTTTTATCAATATATAAAATGAAGAAGGCGTAAGTCATTCCTGATACCAACGCTAAGAAAACACCATACAAACTAATATGACCACTTAAATCAATAAAACATAACATTCCAATCATAGCCAGTATGATTGAGATGACTTTAGCTCGTGTCCACTTTTCTTTAAAATATAGAACAGCTGCTAACACAACAAATGCAGGATAAACAAAATGTAGTGTTGTCGCCATTCCAACTGATAAATAGTCATACGTCGCATAAAGCGTGATTGTTGTAACTGTCTGCCCTAAAATTCCGACAATTAGCAAATGAATCCATTGTGACTTTGTCACTTTTAATGAGACTTTTCTATATTTCAAGATACCATATAGCACAGGTAAAGAAAAAAGGGCTCGATAAAAGGTCAAACTAATTGCGTTACTTCCACCACTATAGGTCCATTTAGCTAAGATTGGGGTGAATCCAAAAAGAAAGGCAGATAAGATTGTGAGTAAAACACCTTGATTTCGTTTCATAAACCGGTCAACCCTTTCTCTTTTAACCACTAAATAATCAGTTATTTCGTCTATAGCCTATCAGATTTATTATAAGCAATCAAGGTTTTTTTATCTATCTTTTTTATTTGAACAGCTGTTTACAACACTTAGCACGATGGACGGTATAAAAAGGTGAATCTGCTTTTTTTAGTTGTTCGGGTGTTGGATATAACAGTTGTTGCTCAGCAACTGTTACCTGAGGCATCCAAAGTAGGTATTTGGTCATAAAATAGGGCCAGTTTGCTCATCGATGCTTTTATTCTCATCATTAGATAGCGAATATTTTAACCCATCTAGTAACTCTTTGATTAAATCATGTTTTTTCGTCACAGCCATCAACTCATTTGATAAATAGAAATCATCTTCGGTGCCTACGAAAAATTCACCCTCTTGTAATAAAGGTTCAATGTTTTTAAAGCATTCCATATCAATGTCAACATAGACTCCGCCATATTGATATAACACTTCGTAACGGACAATATCCGCTTTTTGTCTTAGATCCTCTACCTGATTATAAAGATCTTGATTTTGTAAAGGAATCAAATTCTCATCTGTCCATAGGATAAATTGCCAATCAGGGTGATATGTTTTCCATGACTGCATATATGACTGAATTTGAGTTGGAATCGGACGCTTTCCAAGCCAAATTTGATGAATAATTTTAGGAATTAATTGTCCCATATTTCCCCCTCCTTTTTGTTATACCATATGATATTTTCTTCCAAAACGCCTGTACATTTTTCCCCTTACAAACCAATAAGCCATGACAGGTAGGAGCCTCAAGTAATTTAACTTGTTTAACTTTATGAAGTTTTATATAATAAGTGAGTGAATTAGAGAAGATGAGGAGGATTTATGAATTTTTCAAGCTTTTTAAAATTAATTGAAATCCAAACTAAAGTGGCCAGTATTATCCCCTTTTTATTTGGGTCATTATATGTCTACTACCGTTATCATGTTTTTTCTATCAAGAATGCCGTCATTATGTTTATCTCAATGATTATTTTTGATATGACCACCACGATGATTAATAATTACATGGACTACAAACAGGCCATAAAAAAAGAAGGTTATGGTTATGAAATCCATAATCCCATCGTTGGTGATCAATTAGCACCTAAACAAATTAAACGGTTGATTATTTTCATGCTTTGTTTATCTGGTTGTTTTGGACTGTTACTCGTTAGCCAGACGAATGCCTTCGTTCTTTTTCTTGGAATCATTTGCTTTATTATTGGGATTGGTTATTCTTTTGGTCCTCTTCCCATTTCAAGAACTCCTTTTGGCGAAATTTTTTCAGGGATTACGATGGGATTAATTCTGACTTTTATTAGTATGTATATCCATATCTACGATCAAGAGTTTATTAGATTTCATCATGAGAGTACACATATTGAATTATTCATGAATGTGTCTCAATTGTTAGTTTTAGTCATTGTGTCGATTCCATTGATAATGGGAATTTCTAATATTATGTTAGCAAATAACATTTGCGATATGGATGATGATTTAATAAATCAACGCTATACCTTACCGATTTGTATTGGAAAAGAGCGTGCCCTACTTTTATTCTTTGCACTTTATATTTTTGGATATTTTTCAATTATCTTTGGTGTGATGATTGGTGTTCTACCTTTCGTTTCATTAGTCACTTTAGTGACACTCAAACCGGTCCTTCACCATATTAAACAATTTGTTGATGCTCCCTCAAAACAGCATACGTTTAGTTTAAGCGTCAAAATTTTTATCCTCATTAATGTTGTCTATCTTTCAAGCATTTTAATAGCGATTATCATTTAACGAGTGTCCCTCAAGCACTCGGTTTCATTAGGTAAATAAAAAACCATAAGGTTAAAATCCTTATGGTTTTTTTTGTATGTTATTCAGATTACTCTTAAGCTTCTTGTTTTACTGAACGTTTTAGGAAGGCTAAGATTAAGGCTCCCACAACAGATCCAATTAAAATAGCTACTAAGTACATTGGCCAGTTTCCTACTACTGGGAAGACGAAGATTCCACCATGAGGTGCAGGTAATGTACAATTAAACACCATTGTTAACGCTCCCGCTACTGCTGATCCAATCACACAAGATGGAATGACTTTTAGTGGATCGGCTGCTGCAAATGGAATAGCTCCTTCTGTGATAAATGATAATCCCATAATATAGTTAACTTTACCAGCATCTTGTTCTTGTTTTGTAAAACGGTGTTTAAAGAAAGTTGTCGCTAACGCAATTGCTAACGGTGGAACCATCCCACCTGCCATTACAGCTGCCATAACCGCTTCATTTCCTGAATTTAAAGATGCAATCCCAAAGACATAAGCCGCTTTATTGAATGGTCCTCCCATATCGATTGCCATCATACCAGCAACAACAATTCCTAATAAGATAGCTGAACTTGTTCCTAAACTATTTAAGAAGTTAGTTAATCCATTATTTAAAAAGGCTACTGGTGGATTAACAATAAATGTCATCACAATCCCAATTAACAGTGTTCCTAATAAAGGATATAATAGCACCGGTTTAATTCCTTCAAGTGATTGTGGTAAGAATGATAATACTTTTCGAAGTAATAATACTAAATATCCGGCAATAAACCCTGCTAGTAACGCACCTAAGAATCCTGCCCCACCAGCGTTTGCTAAGAATCCACCAACAAATCCGACAACCATCGCTGGACGGTCTGCGATACTAACGGCAATAAATCCAGCTAAAACAGGTAATAAGAATCCAAATGCTGCATCTCCTACTGATTTAAAGAAAGCTGCAAACGGCGTATTTGAACCAAAATTACTTGGATCAATTGAGCGATCATCAAATAGGAATGCTAAAGCAATTAAAATACCACCTGCTACAACGAATGGTAACATGTTTGACACACCATTCATTAAGTGTTTATATAATTGACGACCAAGGCTTTCGTTTGATTCTTCCACTTCTTGTGCGCCTTCTGCACTATGATAAACTGGCGCATCGCCATTAATGGCACGCGTGATTAATTCTTCTGATTTATGAATTCCATCCGCCACTTTTGTTTGAATCACTTTTTTACCATTAAAGCGTGCCATTTCTACTTTTTTATCAGCCGCTACAATGATTGCGTCACAGTTTTCAATTTCTTCTTTCGTTAAAACATTTTTAGCTCCAGCTGATCCGTTTGTTTCAACTTTAATTGAAATTCCCATTTCAGCTCCTTTTTTATTTAAACTTTCAGCAGCCATAAAGGTATGAGCAATTCCAGTTGGACAGGCTGTTACCGCTAACACTCGAGGGTATTTTGAATCTTTTGCTGATGTTGGCGTTTTCACCTCTTCAACCACTTCTTCTTCAGGGAATTTTTCTGTTTCCTTCGCATCAATTAAAGATAAAAATTGATCCACTGATGTGGCATTCATTAAATCTTGACGGAATGTTTCATCCATTAATATTGTTGATAAACGTGATAATACTTCTAAGTGAGTATTATTCGCTCCATCTGGTGCTGCAATCATGAAGAATAAGTGAGCTAAGCTTCCGTCAAATGATTCATAGTCCACTCCTGCTTTACTAACGGCTGCTGCTAAACATGCTTTTTTAACCGCTTTCGTTTTGGCATGAGGGATTGCAATTCCCTCCCCAATACCTGTTGTACTTTGCTCTTCACGAGCAATAATACCTTGCTTATACTCTTCTTTATTATTTAAATTGCCACTTGCATTGACTAAATCAACTAATTCATCAATCGCTGACATTTTATTAGTTGCTTTTAAATTTAAACTAATTGATTGCTTATTTAATAAGTCAGTAATTCTCATTTTTAAAGCCTCCTATTATAATGGTTTAACGGTAATTTGATCTACTAACTGATCAATATATTCTTTTGTTGCGACATCTGAAGAAAAGGCAGTTGCACTTCCACTCGCTGCCCCTAATTGTAGGGCCTTTTCATAGCTATGAGAGTTTAAATAACCCGCCATAAATCCAGCAACCATTGAATCTCCTGCTCCAACAGAGTTTTTAACTGTTCCCTTTGGAACATTACTTTGAAACACATCATCATTTTCTGTGATTAAAACTGCGCCGTCTCCACCCATCGAAATTAAGACATTTTGAGCACCCATTTCTTTCAACTTACGTCCATAAACCAGTAGCTCATCAATACTTTTAATTTCAACATTAAACATTTCCGCAATTTCATGATGATTTGGTTTAATTAAGAAGGGACGATATTTTAAAACATTGAGCAATAAGTTTTTCGTGGCATCAACTACAATTTTGACCCCCTTGTTTTCCAAATGCTTCATAATTTCTTCATAGAAATTATCAGGCAATGTTCCCGGGATACTTCCTGCTAACACTAAAACATCTTCTGCTGTTAAACCATCGAATTGCGCATACAAGTTGGCAATATCTTCTTTAGAAATCGCAGGCCCAACTCCATTAATTTCAGTTTCATCTACGATTGTTTTCACTTTCATATTAATACGTGAGAAGCCTTCTTTTAAATGAATAAAATCCGTTTTAATTCCTTTTGAATGGAGACTCTCTTGAATAAACACTCCTGTAAATCCACTAATAAATCCTAAGGCAACATTATCAACCCCATGTTGATTTAAAATTTGTGAGACATTGATTCCTTTTCCACCCGCATATAAGTTTTCAGTACTCACACGATTGACAGAGCCTTCATTTAACTGATCCATCGTCACGACATAATCAATGGACGGATTTAATGTAACTGTATAAATCATTGTTTCACTACCTTCACTGTTGTTTTTTCATGATAACGATTTAAATCGTCTTCTAAATTTGTAATAATCGTTGCATCATTCAATTCTGCAAAACGCGTAAAACTGACTTCTCCAAATTTACTTCCGTCTGCTAAAACGAAGATATCATTTGAAGCCTTAATGGCATTTTCTTTAATCATGGCTTCTTCTGGATCAGGTGTTGTAAATCCATGCATAGAGTGAACCCCATTAGCACCCATAAAGCATTTATCAAAACGATAACGATTTAATGTCGTAATCGCTTCATACCCTACGACCGCTTTAGTATTTCGCTTGACTTTACCGCCTAAAACAAAACACGGGATGTCATACTCAATTAATGATTCAACATTAGATAATCCATTTGTGACGACCATGATTTTTTT
>NZ_CALIOS010000064.1:0-27821 GCF_938044715.1 uncultured Turicibacter sp. | reverse complement strand
AATTGAAATTGTATCCGTTGATGGAATTCGTGATTGTATTGAAGTGATTGAAGGAATTGAACGAGGAGAGTTTAAAAATATTTTCTTTGAAATGAGTGCTTGTCACCATAGTTGTCTTGGGGGACCTGCTATTGGAGAAGAATGTGAAAATATCTTTAATCGTAAAATGCGAATTAAAGATTATGCGAGGCAAACTCAGCCTCTACATGAGATGAGTGAGGGCGGACGTTTGTCTCTTATTAATCTCAATCGAGTGTTTAAAAATCAATATTCTCCGATTATTCAACCAAGTGAAAAAGAAATTGAGTTAATTTTAAATAATATAGGCAAGTATTCTTCAATGGATGAGTTGAATTGTGGAAGTTGCGGGTATCCAACGTGCCGACAAAAAGCAATTGCGGTTTATAATCATATGGCGGAACCGACGATGTGCTTGCCATATATGAAGCATAAGGCTGAAACTTATTCGCATGTTATTTTTGATGTGACACCGAGTATTATTTTAGTAGTGGATAAGAGCTTAACGATTATTGATTTTAATCCAGCAGCAGAACGTTTTTTTGAAGTGAAGAAAGATCAGGCGATTGATTTGCCAGTTTCAATCTTTTTAGATGAAGCCTCTTTTTCAAGTGTTATTGAGTCAAAAAGCGATCTATTAGGGCATCGTTTAAGCTTAAATGAAAACAAAACGATCGTGATTCAAAGTATTATTTGGATTGAGCAGCAAGAAGTGATGTTATGTATCTTACATGATATGACGAGTGAGATGGCACACGAGTTAAAAATGCAGCATTTAAAAATTAACGCCATTGATATGGCCCAACAAGTTATTAATAAGCAGATGATTGTTGCACAAGAAATTGCCAGTTTATTAGGGGAGACGACAGCAGAAACGAAAGTGACGTTAACTCGTTTAAAACGATTGATTCAAGAAGATGAGGGAGGATTATCATGAGTTTTTTTATTGATTTCTCCTGGGGAAGTTTAAATAAAGTGGGCGAGGAATTGTGCGGTGATAAAGTTGAATTTTTTCGAACTCATGATAGTGTGATTGCGGTATTATCAGATGGGCTTGGTAGCGGGGTTAAGGCGAATATTTTAGCCACTTTAAGTTCAAAAATTGCTATTACGATGTTAAAAGCTGGCTTATCAATTGATGAAGTGGTGGATACAATGGTTCATACGTTGCCGGTTTGTCAGGTTCGGAAGCTAGCGTATTCAACCTTAACCATTGTTAAGATTAATCAAGATGATCAAGTCTATGTGGTAGAAATTGATAATCCGAGTTTGTTTTTTTGGCGAGATGGTGAAATTTTAAATGTTAAGGCTGAGGAGCGTGTCATTAACCAGCGGAAAATTAAAGAAAGTACTTTTAAACTTCAAGAAAACGATACATTAGTTTTAATTAGTGATGGAGTGGTTCATGCTGGAGTTGGAACGATTTTAAATTTAGGCTGGGGCTGGCATGAGGTTTCTTATTTTTTGGAATCAGTTGTCAATGAGAAGCTGTCAGCTCGTGAAATTACTAATCTATTAATTGAAGCGTGTGATGATTTATATGGTGGCAATCCCGGGGATGATACAACGGTTGTCAGTTTAAAGGTGATTAAACCGAAATGGGCGACATTATTCGCAGGACCTCCACAAAACAAAGAACAAGACCAAGAAGTCGTCCAAGCCTTAATGGAGAGTGTGGGTAAAAAAATTGTGTGTGGAGGAACAGCCGCTCATATTGTCGCTCGTGCGATTGGCGAAGAGGTAGAGACAAGTTTTTATTATATTGACTCCCACATCCCACCGATTGCTCACATTAAAGGAATTGATTTAGTCACAGAAGGAGTTTTAACGATTAAAGGAGCTGTTGAAATTTTAAAAGAAATTAAACTCTCTTCCAATTTTGAGTTATTATCCAAAAAACATGGCGCAGCGCTACTCGCAAAAATGCTATTTGAAGACTGTACGCATATCCGATTATTAATTGGGCGAGCGATTAATGCCGCACATCAAAATCCTGATTTTCCAAAAGAGTTAAGCATTAAGTTACGCGTCTTAGAAGAGTTAGAAGATATTTTAACGCAACTTGGAAAAGTAGTCGAAATGGTTTATTACTAAAAGGAGGAATCCAGCAAGGATTCCTCTTTTATTTAGTCAGTTGTTCTAAAAATTCAGATTCATTTAAAATTTGAATGGCTTGACCTTTGTAAATAAGTTCAATCGCCTTTTTTAATTTAGTGCTCATTTCGTGAGGTTGAAGCTCATACACGGCAGGATGAGACACAATTAAGAAATCTGTTTTACGTGTTACCGATGATCCAACTGTTCCACCGAGTTGAGAAATCAGTTGAATGGCACTAAGGCGTGACATTGATTTTAAGGTTCCCGTAAATACAACGGTTTTATGTTTGAATACATCAGATTTTGATGAGATAAAAGGGAGAGGGGAAGGAGTAAAATTGCGTTTTGAAGTCACCGTCTTTTTTAATTTTTTAGCAGGGATATAGCCAGCATCGTGAAGTGTACCCAGTTTTAGCCCTGCCATTTGACAAAGTTCTTCTAAATCAGCACATTGTAACTCTTCTTGCATTTTCAATACGATATTGGCACAGGCATGAGCATCAGCACTCGCATGGTGATGATTAAATTCGAGTCCTAAATGATGATTAACCGTGTTTAATTTGGCATTTTCTAAATGAGGAAAGAAATTTCTTGATAAAATCATCGTACAACCATAACGACAATTTGGGTAAGGGATGTGGTAAGCATCTAATGTATGACGTAATACACTTAAATCAAAGGCTGCATTATGTGCCATGATGATGTTATTAGTGAAATAGGGAAGTAGCTCTGGCCAAAGTTGGTCGAAAGTTTTAGCATTTTTGACATCAGAGGCGCGAATGCCATGAATCGAAATATTAATCGGAGCAAAGCGAAGTTCGTTTGGTTTGATTAGGTAGTATTTTTGTTCAATAATTTGATTATTTTTAACAACGGTTAATCCAATCGAACACGCGCTGTCACGTTTTTCATTTGCTGTCTCAAAATCTATTGCAATAAAATTCATTCTCAATCTCCTTAAGCAGTATTTCTTTTATTATAACGTGAAGAGATAAATGCGGATAGAGGCTATTTTAAACAAAATAAGTGAACATTTTTTAAAAAGACATTAAAAATGGTTTTGTTTACCAAAAAATGACATCTTTTATTTCGTCGGATTTGCTAGAATAAACTTACTATCTTCTTCATATAAATGTATCAATCAAGTACATGATGGAGGCGTTTTAATGAAGGAGTTTAAACAAGTGGGAGAGATTCAATCACTTGGAAATCAAGAGCTAATTTTAGCAAAATCAAACCTTAAGCAAGGCTATTTTTATAAAATTAAGAAGCGAGCTCAATCTCAACAATCTCAGACACATTATGTGTTGATTATTGATGGTTCAAAGTCATCTAAACAGCACTTTCATGACATCAAAAAAGCTTTAAAATGGGGATTAAAGTTTATCACTACCCATCCCAAACATCGCCTTTCACTCATTGTTTTCGAAGGGAAAAAGGAGATGAAATGGTTATTAAAAGAGGTTCAGGCCGAAGAATTGAGGCAACAGTTTGCGGATATTGAGGACGTTATTCATCATGTCTTGAGTCATTATCGGTATGCTAGTTTAATCAATGTGTTAGAGAGTGTGATGCGACAACTTGATTTTTCAATCGCGACTCAATTTATTGTTTTTTCAAGTCAAACATTTCAGTTAATGGAATATGAGATGGATTTAAAGTCATCACGTTTTCTAAAAGTGGCGACTTTGTTAAATCAGCATTCTGTTAGACTCGATATTTTAAGCTTCAATGAATGGATTCCATTGAATTTTAAGAAATGGTTAGAAGAGTTGAATCAAATGGGACAGATTCATTACTGCTTAAAAAAAAGTGATTCTATGTTTTATTTGAAAAGAATAATGAAAAATCAACGGCTGACCATTTTGCTTGAATCAGGGGAAATTTTTTTATGTCGAAAAGGAGAGCGGATTTACACAACTGAACCATTAGCCCTTGAGGTCATGGATGATGAAGTGATTGTGGCATTTAAACAGCCCTTGCAGATAAGTGATTCAATTTTAGGACGAGAGGCATCTTCATTACAAGACGTGGTGAAGGAATTTTATAATCAATTTGCGATTTATTTATTACGTTCTAAATCCATTTCACAAGCTAGTGAATTATTAGCGATTCATCAAGGTGAGATCCTCTCAAAAAGTATAAAAGAAGGATGTACTGATTCTGAAGTGTTAGAGAGTATGAGATGCCTTGCCAATTATCAATCCTTAAAAAAGGAAAGTTCACTTTCAGTTTTGAACCTATTGGAGTGTGTGATGACAGATGAAGCGTCCTCTTTGCTTTGGAATCGACATCAACCCTATGAGAATGTAACCCCAAAGATTCAAGCAGAGGAGGAAGACTTGGCCTTTTTACCAAGTTCTGTTGATTTTTTTGAAGTGGTTGATTGGATTTTTTCAAATACGAAATTAAATGTTAGCTTGAAAGTAAAAGTAGAGGGATTTGTTGAAGAGTTAACGACTGGTTTGAAAGTGGAGGCGTATCAATTTAAAACCTATACGATTTTACTAGATGGAATTTTAAGAGTTGAAGAGATTTATTGTGTCTTATCGCCAGCATTAAAGAAGCGTTGTAAAGAGCTCAAGTTGATCAAAAAAGTGCTGTATACGTTTAATCAAGAAATTTGTGTGATTAATTTAAAAAAACTTCCCATTACACACCATCTGATTTATGAAAGATATACGCCCTTAGAAGTGAGTCAGATGATTTATGAGGTGGAGCGTTTAAAATGTTGGCAAGGCGTATTAAAAGAAATGTTATTAAGAAGAAAACGTCAACTCTTCACAACACAACGACTCCAAGAAGATGCTAGGTGCTTAATTAAAAGGCGATATCATATAACGGCTTCAGGTCTTTATGTTCCGAGGGGAAAGAAGGAGAGTCCTCGGCTTGAGACAGAGTATTATTTAGCTCGCGTCGTGGAATGGAAAGCGATGGAGTTTAAAAAAGAAGCAGAGAAACGTCTGGCTTATGAGTATCTGATGAATCGAGCTTCGACTGAAGAGACTTCTTTAGAGGTTATTTTAATGGATGAGTTGAAACGTGTGAGTGAGAGACGAAAAAATTTACAAGAACAAGTGAATTTAATTCGATTAAGCGTTTCACTTCAAAAGGTTGATTTTTTTAAATGGGATGAACAGAAGGTGTTACCAAAAACTCAGATGGATTCCGTTTTTAAAATAAATACTATCTTAAGGGGGAACATGATGGTTTCAACTAAGCAATTATTGAGTTTGAAGGTGTGTGAAAATGCGTATACTGTATTAGTAAGATGTCCTGTTTCATCGTCAGGGCAAGAATGTTAGGGTAGTAAGGAATTAGGAGGATGGATGAAATGAATTCAAAAAAGAAATGGCTTATTGGGGTATTGGTTGCAGTCATTAATACGGCTTTGATTTTAGCGTATGTTGGATATCGCTACTATGAGTATTCTAAAGCTGAGGAACTCGTAATGGCGTATGAATCCGTAGCTTTTCCAAATATTTTTATTAACGATATTGATGTTTCAGAATTGACACAAGAAAAAATTGTGGAGGTTATTGAAAAAGAACTTGGAAATTTTGGACAAAGAAAAATGACTGTCGTGGTGGGGGATCAAACATTTGAACGTTCTTTGGAAGATTTTAATGTGACTTTTAATCAAGATATTGAATCATTTTCGAAAAAAATCATCGAAATTGGGAAAGATTTAGAGATTATGGAACAGGCAAGTCAAATTCAAGAACCGATGCTATATGAGTTTGAAATTGGATATAACTATGATCAAGACGCGCTAGAAAATTGGGTAAAGTCTATCGAAGAAGCTTGTTATGTTGAAAAGGTAGAACCCATTTTTGAAATGGTGTACTATGGTTCTTTTCAAATTGAAGAAGGAAGTGATGGACAGCTGATTTCAGGAGAACAGCTATTAGAGCAATTAACAGAACAACTGAAGACGATTTCAAAAGAACCCATTTATATTGAAGTCACGCCATTGATTAATCCAAGGGAAACGGATATAGAGTTATTAAAAACGATTGATACGAAAATTTCAACGTACTCATCAACTTACCCGGCAGGAATTCCAAGAGCAAAGAATGTTGAATTAGCAGCTAGTAAAGTGAATAAAACGTTATTGATGCCAAATGATGAGTTTTCATATGCAGAGAAAGTGTCACCGGTTGATGCAGCTCATGGATATGTTGACGCAACCATCTTTTTAAATGGAAAGGCTGTCCCTGGAATTGGGGGAGGGATTTGCCAAGTGTCTTCAACGCTATACAATACACAATTAGAGGCAGGGATTATTGCGACTGAACGCCGAAATCATAGCTTATCAGTTAATTATGTGCCACTTGGGCAGGATGCAACAATGGCAGATAATGCGATTGATTTAAAATTTATTAATACGTTAGATTATCCAATTTATATTAATGTCATGGCTGAATATGGGACGTTAACTGTTGAGTTTTGGTCTAATTCAGAAGCGTTAAAGGGGATCACATATAAACCAAAAACGATTGTATCGGAAGGGGGACTTCGTGCCGATACAACGCTTTATGGGTACAATGCAGATGGAGAAGTTGTTTTTGAACAATTTCTACATACAAGTAAATATAAACCACATCAATAAGAAAAGGAGCCAACGGCTCCTTTTCTTATTTTAATTTTTTTAAATTCATAATGAAGGCTTCATCTGGATCGATGTAGATTGTTTTTTGATTTTCATAGGTGACTAATCCTAAATGTGCAGCTGGAATTTTTTTAACATGACGAACGCGTGTGTAGTCAATTGGAACGCTTGATGAGAGACGTCCTTTTGAGAAGTAAGCGGCGAGTTGCGCCGCTGTTCGAATGGTTGTTTCAGAAAGTTCATCTGCATCACTACGAACTAAAACGTGAGATCCAGGCATATCTTTCGCATGGAACCACCACTCATGGCGACGAGCCAGTTTATGTGTCAGATAATCATTTTGTAAATTGTTTTTTCCAACGTAAATTTCAACGTCATCTGATGATAAGTATTTTTCGATACTTGGCTTTCCATTTGATTTTCGTTTTTTTGTTTGGCGTTTGCGTAAATAACCGGCATTTTCAAGCTCTTCTTTAATTTCGTAAGCATCTTTTAATGAGGCCGTTTCGATTTGGATTAACAGTGTTTCAAAGTATGAAATTTCAACTTCGGTTAATTCGATTTGCTCTAAAATATAGTTTACAGCATTTTTAGCTTTGTTATATTTTTGGAAATATTTTTGGGCATTATCGGAAGCCGATAGCATCGGTTCTAATTGAATATCCATCGGTTCTAGATGTTCTGAATAGAAATTTTGAACACGTATTGTGCTTGAACCACGATCAATTTGATAAAGATTAGCTAAAATTAATTCACCTTGAATTTTATACTGATCTGCTTTTTCAGACTGAATTAATTCCTCGTTTAATTTATTTAATTTCTTTATATTTTTATCGTATTCCTGTTTAATAAATCGTTCAATGTCAAAGAATTGTTGTTTAATTCGATCCCGTTCATCTTTTCCAAAATAGAAGCGATCAAACATATCAAAAAGTGTTTCACAAGGTATGAGTTGTGCTTCAAGATGGTAAAGGGGAATTAAATAGAAAGATTCTTTTTCACCAATCATGACGTGAGGACTTGGCTTTAATTTAATTTCTTGCATCACATTTTGGAAGGCGTTGAATAAATCAGTCACTTTCTCAGAGTTAGATCGATAAATGATTTCGCGCGCAATAAGAGGAGAAAGGCCAGCAAAGTGGGCGACTAACTGTTTATCATAACGTTCATCGGGATTCATAAGCTCTTCAAATTGTTTCGCATTGACTTCAAATGGATCCCGTTTATTTTGTGTGGGTGGTAAAATATAGGTCGCCCCAGGTTGTAAAGAACGATAGCGGTTCACCAATGGAGAGATATGCTTAATCGTATCTAAAATACGATGATTTGCATCCGTTAAGATTAAATTGCTGTGTTTTCCCATAATTTCGATATAGAGGAACTTAATCATTTGATCCCCAAGTTCGTTCATATGACGAATCGTAAATTTAATAATACGATCGTCATTAACTTGTTCGATGTGATAAATAATCCCACCCTCTAAATGTTTACGTAAGAACATACAAAACATTGGTGGTTCATCGGGATATTGATAATCTGATTTGGTTAGTTGAAGTCGTGCATAAGTTGAGTGCGTTGAAAATAGTAATTTTTGATTTTTTCCACCGGCACGAATTTGCATTAAAATTTCATGATTGGATAATTGATAAATTTTATTGATACGTCCAGCTACTAATTGCTCTTTTAGCGTATTAGCGACCGTCTTTGTCATGAGTCCGTCAAAAGCCATTAAAACATCACCTCGTTAAACATATTGATTTATGAAAAGTATATCATTTTTTTAAAAGCATAGACATAAAAACAAGTGAAATTTCTAATAATAAACTTATTGTGGTTTTAATTTTATAAAAGATGTCTAAAATGATTTATAAAGATTTGCGTGGAATTTATGACAAAAAAATTATTGAGCTATTTTATTTTATTTCAATTCATGCTATGATAGTGAAATGAAAGTTTAAGGAGAAGTGAATGCATGAGATTAGTAGAAAAAGGCGTACTAATAGTCATATCAGGTCCTAGTGGCGTTGGAAAAGGAACTGTGCGCGCATCAATATTCGAACAAGAAAACCATAACTTGGAATACTCAATTTCAATGACAACAAGAAAGCCACGTGTTGGAGAACAGAATGGTGTGGATTATTTCTTCGTAGAAAAAGAAGAGTTTTTAGATAGAATTGATCAAGGTCAATTACTTGAGTGGGCAGAGTTCGTAGGGAACTACTATGGGACACCACTTGATTATGTAAACCAAAAATTAGATGAAGGAAAAGATGTTGTACTTGAAATTGAAGTACAAGGTGCCCTTCAAGTTAAAAATGTAAAACCAGATGCATGCTTTATTTTTATTGCTCCTCCAAGTATGGATGAACTTCGTAATCGTATCATGACGCGTGGTACGGAAGCGATGGATGTAATCAATAAACGTATGCAAAAAGCAGAAGCTGAAATTGGATTAGCTCACGAGTATGATTATATTGTGATTAATGACACGGTTGAAAATGCTCGCGATCGAATTATGGCGATTATTGAAGCTGAACACTCACGTAGTAATCGTGTTTTAGAATATTATAATAAAAATATTGTGGAGGTTGAATAATTATGTCAGGAATGCGTTATCCATCAATTGATAAATTATTAGATAAAGTCGATTCAAAGTATAAAATTGCTTATATTGCAGCAAAACGTGCTCGCCAAATCGTTGATGAAAACCAATCACAATTAGATTATGTTGATGGGTTACCAACAGCAAAATGTGCAAAACCAGTTGGGGTTGCTTTAGAAGAAATTCTTTATGATGTTGTTGATTTCGAGTTAAAAGAAGAATAGACCTTAGCTTTCGCTAAGGTTTTTTTGTTTGTGGGGCCCCCACACGTTTTAATTCCACCATTGGTGGGGCGGGCCCCCACACGTTTTAATTCCACCATTGGTGGGGCAGGCCCCAGTGGTGCAAAGCACAGTCCACAATCACTGGGCGCACATGTTAAATAGTTCTCTCTTTCGAGAGATTAGGGTCTCCTTATTGGTAATGTTAGTATCAATTGAATTTAAATACCAAGTGTGATTACAAAACAATGAATTACATGTTGGTTTATATATTGAAGTTAAGGTGATGTGGTATAATATAATATTAAAAATGGCTAAGGGAGGTTATGAATTTGATTGCAGAAGTCGTGGTCGATATTAAAAACAAAGCGGTTAATAAAATATTTGATTATGAAGTTCCCTTAGAGTTAGAAACAATCATTCAACCAGGTGTGCGTGTGTTAGTCCCTTTTGGACCCAGAACGATTATGGGATTTGTCATTTCATTAAAAGAGAGCACACAATTAGAAAAAGTGAGACCGATTAAAGAGTTGATTGATGTGGTCCCGGTTTTAAATGAAGAGTTAAGAACGCTTGGACTTTCATTAAGTAAGGAAACTGGCAGTACGATGATTCAATGTTTTGAAGCCATGATTCCCAATGCAATGCGGGCGAAATATAAAAAGAAGTTGGTTCGCTTAACGGAGCATTTATCACCAAGTCTTGATGCATTATTTCAAACATCAAAAATATTAGATTATGAGGCAATCCCTAAAACGTACTGGCGTGATATCAAACAAGCTATTGAGCATCGTGAAGTCGAATTAGTCTACGAAGTGAAGGATAAGCTTGGGAAAAAAGTGACGAAGTATTTGATGCTCACTGCATCCGATATCGATTCTAATGCGTTTAATCGAGCGGTTAAGCAAAAGATGGTGATTGAGTATTTATTGCAATCTAAAATGCCAGTGCAAAAGCAATCACTGATCGAATCGCTTCATGTTTCAAGTGCAATTGTGAAGTCGTTAGTAGATAAAGGAGTGGTAAAAGAGATTGAGGTGGAGGATTATCGAGATCCTTTTGCTTCGCAAACTCATGAAGTGACGACGGCATTGACCTTAAATGATGAGCAACAATTGGCAGTAGATACTGTTGTAAAAGCTTGTGCCTCGCATTCCTCTGAGGTCTTTTTATTACATGGAATTACGGGAAGTGGGAAAACAGAAGTGTATCTTCAAATGATTGAAAATGTGATTAAAAGGGGGCAGCAGGCGATTATGTTAGTGCCTGAAATTGCGCTAACACCGCAAATTGCATCACGCTTTAAAAGTCGTTTTCAAAATCGAGTGGCTGTTTTGCATAGTGCACTTTCAATGGGCGAAAAGTATGATGAATGGCGTAAAATTTTAAAACAAGAAGTTCAAATTGTGGTTGGCGCCCGTTCTGCTATTTTTGCGCCGTTTCAAGAGATTGGGATTATTATTGTTGATGAAGAACATGAAGCCACGTATAAACAGGAAGAATCACCACGTTATCATGCGATTGAAGTAGCCAAGCAAAGAGCAAAAATACATCAGTGTCCTGTCGTTTTAGGGAGTGCGACGCCTTCTTTAGAGTCATTTGCCAGAGCTCAAAAGGGTGTTTATCAGTTATTGACTTTGTCAAAACGAGCGGTTAAAACTGCAACTTTACCGCGGGTTGAACTCATTGATATGAGGGAACAAAAAACAGAAGCTGAGACCTTTATTTTAAGTGATCGTTTACAAGAAGCCATTCGTGATCGTCTTGAAAAAAATCAACAAGTTGTCTTGCTTTTAAATCGACGAGGGTATTCAAACTTTATGCAATGTCGTGAATGCGGTGAAGTGGTTAATTGCCCAAATTGTGATGTATCAATGACTTATCATAAACCCAACCATCGTTTAAAATGTCATTATTGTGGCTATGAAACACCTGTCTTAAACCGTTGCCCAGCTTGTCAAAGTGAAGAATTACGATTTTTTGGGCTTGGAACACAAAAAGTAGAGGAATATTTAAGTGCCCAATTTGAAGGAGCGCGAATTATGCGAATGGATGTGGATACGACGTCGAAAAAAGGATCACATCAAGAACTTATTGCGGCCTTTGAAAAGAAAGAAGCGGATATTTTAATTGGAACACAAATGGTTGGTAAGGGGTTGGATTTTCCTGATGTGACACTCGTTGGTGTATTAGCGGCGGATTTAATGTTGCATTTATCAGATTTTAAAGCAGCGGAGCGAACGTTTCAATTACTAACTCAGGTCGCAGGACGAGCGGGTCGTCATGAATTAGAAGGAGAAGTTTTAATTCAAACGTACAGTCCTGATCATTATGTTATGCAATGTGTCGTTAATCAAAATTATCATGCTTTTTACGAACAAGAGATGATGATGCGTCGTCGATTCGGGTATCCGCCGTATTTTTATTTAGCAAGTGTCATGTTAAGCAGTGAAGATTACAATGCCTTAATTTTAGCGTGTGATAAAGTTAATCAATATTTGCGAACTCACTTAGGAGGGAGTTGTGCTATTATTGGTCCAACCATGCCCTATGTGGGAAGATTAAATCAACGTTTTAGAATGTACTTTATGATTAAATATAAAAGAGAACCGATGCTTCATCAAATTTTAGGTCAATTATTAGTCTATTTTAGTGAAGATGTCGTGAGTTTGAGCTTAGATTATTATCCAAATCAGTTTAATTAATCAAAAAATGATGAAAGAAGGTAGTAAAATACCTTTAGATATGGTAATAATATTTAGAGTCTATGTTTATCGTTTATACAACATGAGAAGTAGTTACTTTAAAATCGAGTTAGGGAGCATCTCGTTTTAAAGTCATAAGAGGAGGAACACCATGACACGTGTCGTATTTATGGGAACACCTGATTTGTCAGTCCCGGTATTAGAAACTATCATCCGTGAAGGATATGAAGTAGTTGGAGTGGTTACTCAACCCGACCGACCAGTTGGACGTAAGCGAATCCTAACGCCAACGCCTGTTAAACAAAAAGCAATGGAACACGGTATCCCTGTTTTTCAACCAGAGAAAATTAAAGAAGATTATGATCAAGTCTTAGCGTGGAATCCAGATTTAATTGTGACAGCTGCTTTTGGACAGATTATTCCAAAAATTTTACTAGATGCACCAAAACATGGATGCATTAATGTTCATGCCTCATTATTACCGAAATATCGTGGTGGAGCCCCTATTCATAAGGCCATTATTGATGGTGAAACTGAAACGGGTGTCACAATCATGTATATGGATGTTAAAATGGATACAGGGGACATGATTAGTAAAGTAGTTGTTCCAATTGGTGAAAAAGACCATACAGGAAGTATGTTCGAAAAATTAAGTGTAGCGGGAGCAGAGCTTTTAAAAGAAACTTTACCTAAACTTTTAGCAGGTGAAATTGAAGCAACGCCTCAAAATCATGAAGAAGCAACGTTTGCTTGGAACATTAAACGTGAAGATGAACGTATCGACTGGTATAAACCAGCGACGACATTATATAATCAAGTTCGTGGACTTCATCCATGGCCAGTTGCCTTTACTCAATTGGACGATTTAGCCGTTAAAATTTGGTGGGCAGAACCGAATAATCATTTATATGATGCAGAACCTGGAACGATTGTTAAAGTCGAAAAAGATGGAATTGTTGTTGCATGTGGTGATCATGCAGGGTTAAAAATTACAGATATCCAAATTTCAGGTAAAAAACGCATGGATGTAGCGAGCCTTTTAAACGGCTCTCATCCAATTGAAGTTGGAAAGAAATTTAATTAATTATTGGAGGTATGACTCATGTCTAAAACTTACGTAGGACAAACAGACTACTCAAAAGAAACAAATCCGATTGCAACAATTGAAATGGAAAATGGTTCGATCATGAAAATTGAATTATATCCAGAGGTAGCACCTCAATCAGTTTATAACTTTATTTCATTAGCAAATAGCGGGTTTTATAATGGAGTGATTTTCCACCGTGTTATTCGTAGCTTTATGATTCAAGGGGGAGACCCTCAAGGTCTTGGAATTGGTGGACCTGGATATTGCATCACAGGTGAATTCAAATCTAATGGATTTGATAATCCGGTAAAACATGAACGTGGTGTTATTTCTATGGCTCGTACAAACGTTCCAAACTCTGCAGGATCACAATTCTTTATTATGCATAAAGATTCTCCACACTTAGATGGAAGCTATGCAGCATTTGGTAAAGTCATTGAAGGAATCGATGTGGTGGATCAAATTGCGAGTGTTGAATGTAACCACTTAGATCAACCTGTTATTGGACAAATGATGAAATCAGTATCTGTAGATACTAAAGGGGTAGAATACCCAGAACCAACAAAATTATAAAAAAATGGGGGCTAACTCAGACATTTGTTTGAGTTAGTTTTTTAATTTAGAGAGGAGTTTAGCATTCTAAACGTTTCGATGATGGTCTCAAAGTAGGAAGAGTTAAAATAGGTTGATGTCAATCAATTAGATTTAAAGATTGTCGGTTAGACTAATCGTAGTGAGTGAGACTTATCCCCATTGGATTTAAAAAGAGGAGATGAATGCAGTCCTGTTGATTTAAATAAAGAAAGAATTTGACGGAACCCATTTGAATAGATGATTATCTCTATAAAAGGGACATACTTTAAAAAAATCTGATGAGCGAACACCTAGGTGATAGGAGAACTAGCGAGAAGTCATAATTTTAAGAGCATATAAGTTGGGGATAAAAGGTTAGTATGTTAAAATAGAATAGATAGATAATCTACCTAAAAACTTCTTATTTAATGGAGGAGAGATCGATTTATGGAAAGCTTAAAGCTTGCTGAAAATGTTTATTGGCTTGGTGTTCAAGACCATGATCTTGAAGTATTCGATGTTGTCATGGAAACAAAATACGGGACATCTTATAACTCTTATTTTGTAAAAGGAGAAGAAAAGGTCGCTTTATTTGATACAGTGAAAGCGCCTTATTTCGACGACTATTTAAAAAAGATTGAAGGATTAGTATCAATTGATAAAATTGATTATTTAATTGTTCATCATACAGAGCCTGATCATGCTGGATCAATTGAAAAGTTAATTAAATTAAATCCTAATTTGACTATTATTGCATCAGCTGTAGCGATTCGTTATTTACGCAATATCGTAAACATTGATTTTAAATCACAAGCGGTTAAAATGAATGATGAATTAGATTTAGGCGGACGTACCTTAAAATTCATTTCAGCACCAAACTTACATTGGCCAGATACGATTTATAGCTACTTAGTAGAAGAAGAAATCTTATTTACTTGTGATTCATTTGGTAGTCACTATGCCTTTGATGAAGTGTTAATGTCAAAATTACCAGCCTCAAAAAATGAGGACTACATGGATGCCTTATTAAATTACTATAATCCAATTTTCGCTCCATTTAAAACCTATGTTTTAAAAGCGATTGCCTCACTTTCAAACTATAAAATAAAAATGATTTGTCCAGGACATGGTCCAGTACTTGATGCTCGAATTGAAGAAATTATGAACATTTATAAAGAATGGTCAACTGAAAACTTCTCAATGGATAAATTAGTTGTCATTCCATTCACATCTGCTTATGGATATACAAAAATCATGGCCGAAACGATTAAAGAAGGAATTTTAATGGTAAATCCTTCGGTAGAAGTTCGTTTATATGATTTAGATATTAAAAGCTATCCTGAATTAAAAGAACAATTATTACAAGATTTATATCAAGCAGATGCGATTGCAATTGGAGCAACGACTATTAATAAAGATGCGGTTCCAATTATTTGGGATGTGTTAACAGCGATGAATCCAGTGACTCATGGTGGAAAATTCGGAGCCGCATTCGGTTCTTACGGATGGAGTGGAGAAGCCGTGGATAACGTTCATGCTCGTTTAACACAATTAAAATTAAAAATGATTGATCCAGTTAAGTTATGCTTTAAACCAGATGAAGAAAAATTAGTCGATGTTTTAAAGTTAGGAAAAGCAATCGGACGTAGTTTATCAGAAGGAAAATTAGTTTGTGATTTAGATTAAGGGAAAAAACAGCCGTTGGCTGTTTTTTTATCGTTAGTGGTTATTAAAGGATTCATATGTTATAATGGAAAAAAATGAAAGTGGTGATGAAGTGAGTGAAATGGTGAATCAAGCAGAAGGGATTGGTTTTGTTAATCAGCGATTGACTGTTACGTCATTAAAATTAATTGCGATTTTGGCAATGTTTATCGATCATTTTGCAGCGATTGTTTTAACTAGTTTACAATCTGTTTATGGACAAAGTTTGGAGTCGTTTTTTTGGTTTCAACTCGTGATTATTTTAATGCGTCTCATCGGTCGAATTGCTTTTCCAATTTTTGCGTATTTAATTGTGAATGGATTTTATCATACCTCAAATAAGAAGAAATATTTTTTGCGATTAGCTCTTTTTGCAGTTATTTCAGAGCCGTTTTTTGATTTTGGAATTTCGGGTTCTTTTGTTGATATGAGTCATCAAAATGTTTTCTTTACACTAGGACTGGGGTTATTAGCCATTTGGGGATACGATCATATTTCAAGAGATGAAAGTAAAAATTTTATCCCTGGATTGTTTATTGTAGCGCTTGGATTTTTAGCACAAATGATGCAAACAGATTATGGTTTTTATGGGATTATGACGATTTTTGTGATGTATTTATGCTTTGATAATTTTAAGCGATTAAGTCTTATGCTCATCATTTTAAATGTGTTACTCTATGGTGGCCAACTGAGTGTGATAACTTCTTTGATGAGTGATCATCTAGGCAATGGTTATGAAGTAGGTCTTCAAGTCATCTATTTTCTCATGTGTAACGCTCAGTTATTTAGCCTGTTTTCTTTGATCTTTTTAAAAGACTATAATGGGCAAAAAGGAAGACCATTTAATAAATACATGTTTTACGTGTTCTATCCTGTTCATTTATTTTTACTCGGATTACTCGTTTTAGGGTTACAAACATTCATTTATTAAAAAGGTTAGCTCAAAAGAGAGCTAACCTTTTTAATCTTCGTCACTACAAACACAAAAAGAATGTTGTAATTGGATATATTCTTCATTGCTAAGGTTTTTTAGATACTGATTCAGATGTTCCTCACAACAGAAAATACCAAATTTTGTCGTCATTGAGTGATTGTTAAGCGGTTGATGACAGTATTTACAAGTTTTATTCATAAAAAACATCCTTTTCTTATTAGATTGGTTTTAGTATTAGTATATATCTATTTATTATAAAAATAATTAGAGAATATGGTGTTTTTATTGAGTTTTTTCATAAAAAAAGATGATACTAAGGACAGTTAGTGTCAACTTATTTTATAAAACTCGTCGAGAAAACGAATTATTTTGCTTTTCTCTAAAATTGGCTCATGTTATAATATATTGACTTTAAAAGGAAAGTAAGTGATGAAATGTTAGCAGGAAAAATTCATGAAATGAAAGTGGAGCGTCAAACACCACTTGGTTATACATTAACACTTGATGGAGAAGAATACTTTTTACATCAAGCAGAGGTAACGCGTCCATTAGAAGAAGGCCAAATGGTCGAGGTATTTGTTTATTACGATTCAAAGAAACGTTTAACAGCCACCATGCATGAACCAAAAGTGACGACTGAACAGTTTGGATGGTGTGAAGTTGTAAGTGTTCGTGATGAATTAGGAATTTTCGTCGATATCGGAATTAATAAACAAATTTTAATTGCTCCATCAGATTTACCAATTTACAAACATTTATGGCCTCAAGTTGGAGATTATGTTTATTGTTATTTAAAAGAATCGTTGTCAAATTATTTATTTGCGATTATTGCTCGTCCATCTGAATTTGGTGGGGTAAAACATGAAGCGCCTCAATCATTACACGGTAAAAAAATTAAAGCTCGTGTTATCCGTACTGGAAAAGTTGGGACAAATGTCATCACAGAAGAAGGATACATGGGATTCATTCATGAAAGTGAACGTCGTGAAGAACCACGTTTAGGTGAAATGATTGAAGGGCGCGTTGTTCGTGTCAAAGAAAATGGAGAGTTAAATATCTCTTTAATTCCACAAAAAGAGTTTGCTATTGTTGAGGATGCAGATGTGATCATGGAGTATTTAATGTCACGTCGTGGAGCGATGCCATTTTATGATAAATCAGAACCAGATGATATTCGTCGCGTTTTTAAAATGAGCAAGGCATCATTTAAGCGAGCTTTAGGAACGTTAATGAAACAAGGAAAAGTGTACCAAGAAGAAGGATGGACCTATTTAAAGGAAGATAATGAACAATAAAATAGCAACGGAGTGTACAGTCAATGAATTTTATTAAAAACGAAGTTTTGTCGGTGAAGATTAAAAACTTATCTATTATGTTAATTGGAAATTTATTAATCGTTCTAGCTATTAATATGTTTATAACACCAGCCAATTTATATACTGGGGGTCTGACAGGGATTGCTCAGTTAATTATTGAGTTTTTAAGCGCTGGATTAGGCATAGAATTGAGTCTAGGGACCCTTGTATTTGTCTTTAATATTCCGATTTTATATCTAGCTTGGCGATCAATTGGAAAACGATTTGCCGTTTTAAGTATGGTAGCAGTTGTGATTCAATCTGTCATGCTTGAAATGGTCCCTATTGGACAATTTTCTGAAGATATCCTATTAAACGCAGTATTTGGTGGAGTTTTAGTAGGTGCTGGAATTGGAATGATTTTAAAGATTGGTGGTTCAACTGGTGGGATGGATATTATTTTTCAATATATTTCAATGAAATATGATGGATCTTTTGGAAAATATTCATTTAGTATTAATGCTATTATTATCCTGATTGCGGGCTTAACACAAAGTTGGGAAACGGCTCTTTATACAATTATTTGTATTTACATTACTTCTGTTGTTGTTGATCGAATTCATACGATTCATCAGAATTTAACACTTTATATCGTGACGACGAAAGAGGAAGAAATGATTGAAACCATTTTAAAACATCTTTATCGAGGAATTACGGTACTTGAGGGTCGAGGTGCCTATACGAAAAATAATAAGAGTGTGTTGATGCTTGTTTTATCAAGTTATGAGTTATATGAAGTTTTAGCTATCATTAAGTCTGTTGACGAACATTCATTTACGAATGTGGTCAGAAGTGAGATGATCCAAGGAAACTTTGTTAAAAAGAAAATTTAATAAGAGCTTTTTTAAAAAAACATATCTGTGAGGCGTTGCAGCGCAGATATGTTTTTTTCTTTCTGTTACCGGGATTTTTTTAGTCTATTTTAAATGGATAAAAATAGCAAAAAAAACGATGAATTAAACATTTAAAGTTACTAATAAAAATGTTATAATTTCTCAAGGTTAAATGAATTATCCATTTTGAGGTGAGAGACAAAATGGAGTTGGAGGATATGAGGTATGGATATTTTGACATCAGAGCGATTTAAAAAAGAACTTAAAAGCTTGGCGATTATTTCTGTAGGAACCATTTTATTTGCTATTGGAATTAACTGGTTTATCAATCCATCTGGGTTATACGTGGGTGGGGTAACTGGTATTTCGCAGCTGGTTAGTCGAATTTTATATAGTACTTTAGGGATTAAAATTAATTTAGGGCTTTTAATTTGGTCAATTAACGTTCCTTTATTATTATTAGCGTATAAATTTATTGGAAAAAGATTTACTTATCATACGCTATATACCGTTACGTTCTTAACCATTTGTTTGAATGTTATTCCTGAAAAAACATTTTCTGAAGATGTTTTATTAAATATTGTAGTTGGAGGGATGATTTATGCCCTTGGTAGTGGAACCATTTTAAAATATGGTGGTTCGACTGGAGGACTAGATATTTTATCCCAATATTTATCAATGAAAAAACAAGGTTCATTTGGACAATATTCATTTTATGTTAACTGTATTATTATTACCATTGCAGGATTTTTACAAGGGTGGGAAATTGCACTATATACCATTTTACTTATGTTTGTTCAAATGCAAATGGTTGATCGCATTCATACTCCACACAAAAGTTATACTGTCTTTATTGTTACGACGAAGCAAGATGAAGTTATTCAAACATTGCAAGCAAGACTTGGACGTGGAATTACGATTATTAATGCAGAGGGAGCTTATACCCACACGAATCGTAGTTTGTTAATGATGGTTGTTTCAAGTTATGAATTATATATTGCCCTTCAGTTATTAAATGAAGTGGATCCGCATTCTTTTACAAATGTCTTACAAAGTTCACAAGTCCAAGGAAACTTTGGCCGTAAAATTGTTGATAAGGCACAATAAACAAAAAAGCTGTTTCTAAATTGAAACAGCTTTTTTATTTTAATATTAGGGAAATTCCTAAAGGAAGAGTGAAAAGTAGAGGAAATAACAGATGAATTTTAATAGATTATGTTATAATATAAAGTGACAAATTATAATTACATCACGGTGGTTGAGAACGGAGTGGTATTATGGCAAATGCCCGTGAATTGGCTTTGCAGACATTAACAGATATTTTAATTAATGGTGCTTATAGCAATCATGCTCTAAATGAGCAGATTGAAAAAAGTGACTTAACCATTCAGGATAAAAATTTTATGACGGAATTGGTTTACGGAACTTTACAGCATCAGCAACTATTGAATTTTTATGCAACTCCTTTTTTTAATGGAAAAGTTAAAGGGTGGATTCGCATTTTGATACAAATGACACTCTATCAAATTCTTTATTTAGATAGTGTTCCTGAGCATGCTGCCATTTCTGAAGCTGTTAATATTGCTAAAAAGCGTGGTGGTCAATTTAACGGTAAATTGGTGAATGCTATTTTACGTGAAATGATGCGTAACCCTTTGTCTAATTTACAAGAAATTGAAGATGATGCCGAGCGTTTAGCAACGAAGACGTCACATCCTCTTTGGTTAATTAAGCTTTGGATAAAGCAATTTGGAATGGAAAAAACAGAACAAATGGCCAATGCAAACAATGAGCGAGTAAATGTAACAATTCGTGTTAATGGTGTTAAAGGAACGAAAGAAGAACTAAAACAAAAACTTGAAGAAGAAGGAATTCAGTGTCGAGATGGATTTTTAAGTCCAGATGCACTGGTCATTACAAAAGGGAATGTCATTAAGACAAAAGCTTTTGAACAAGGATGGTTTTATGTTCAAGATGAATCCTCGATGCTAGTGGCGAGAGCTTTAAAGCCAAAACATCACACGAAAGTGTTAGATGCCTGTTCAGCTCCAGGTGGGAAAACGACTCATGTCGCTGAAATGATGCGCCAGACGGGAATGGTTTATGCTCATGATATTTATCCTCATAAAATTAAATTGATTGAGGATAATGTGAAAAGATTGGGGCTTAAAAATGTTGTAGTGAATTTACAAGATGCAACAAAGTTGACAGAATGTTATCCATCGGAAAGCTTTGATTCTGTTTTAGTTGATGCTCCTTGTTCAGGACTTGGAATTTTAAGAAGACATCCTGAAGTTAAAATAACAAAGAAACCTGAAGATTTAGATGGTGTGATGGCGATCCAAAAAGAAATTTTGAAGACAGTGGCTTCATTGGTGAAATATGGTGGAACTTTATTGTATAGTACTTGCACAGTCAATCGTAAAGAAAATGATAAAATGGTTGAATGGTTTTTACGCGAGCATCCTGAGTTTAAATTAGATCAAACATTAGTGGAGCGTTTACCTGAAGTTTTAAACGAACAAGCAAGTACTGGAATGGTTCAATTATTTCCCGGGGATTATCAAACGGATGGCTTCTTTATTGCTTGTTTAAAACGAGAAATTTTGTGATTATAAATGAGACTTTTAAACGATAATAAGACTAGGTCATTCATCGTTCAATTAAAAGAGTTCTAAAAGATAGAAATGGTGGTGCTATTATGGAGAAGAAATCCATTTATAGTTTAGATATACAAGATTGGCAGAATTGGTTACAAGAGCAAAAACAACCTAAATTTCGTGCTAATCAAATTTTTGACTGGTTATTTAAAAAAAGAGTGACTTCAATTGATGAAATGAGTAACTTACCAAAGGATTTAAAGGGGTTAATGCAAGAGTCTTTTGATGTCACAACATTAAAAGAGCGAAAAAAACAAGTGGCAAGTGATGGGACCACAAAGTTTTTATTTGAATTGTCTGATGGAGACTTAATTGAAACAGTTTTAATGAGACATAAATACGGGTGTTCGGTATGTGTTACAACACAGGTTGGATGTCGTATTGGGTGTAAGTTTTGTGCTTCAACCTTGAGTGGATTAAAGCGAAATTTACAAGCAGGTGAAATTGTGGCACAGGTTTTACGTGTGCAACAATATTTAGATGAATCACAGGAGCGTGTGAGCCATATTGTGGTGATGGGAATTGGAGAACCGTTTGAAAATTATGAGAATCTAACAAAGTTTATTGAAATTATTAATAGTGAAAAAGGTTTGAATATTGGATCACGTCATATCACCGTTTCGACGAGTGGAATTGTTCCTAAAATTTATAATTTTGCCGATCAACATCCGCAAGTATCGTTTGCTGTCTCTTTACATGCCCCGACAGATGAGCTACGCACCCAATTAATGCCGATTAATCGTGCTTATCCATTAGAAAAACTAATGGAAGCCGTCAAGTATTATATTAAACAAACTAATCGACGTATTACATTTGAGTATGGATTAATTAAAAATGTGAATGATACGGTAGAATGTGCTAATCAGTTAGCAGATTTAGTCGGAAGATTAAATTGTCACATTAATTTGATTCCAGTTAATTATGTTCCAGAACGAGGATTTGATCGTACACCAATTGAGCATATTGAAAAATTTGAACAAACGTTGAAAAAACGTGGGGTTAATGTAACAGTCAGAAGAGAGCTAGGTAGTGATATTGATGCAGCATGTGGACAGTTAAGAGCTAAGGAGGGGGCTTTAGAATAATGTTGGACCGAATGTGTTATAAGACTGATGTTGGAAAAGTAAGACCACACAATGAAGATGCCGTGACTATTTATCAAAATCCATTTTGTACCGTTATGGTGGTTGCAGATGGAATGGGGGGGCATGAAGCAGGAGAAGTTGCAAGTGAGATGGTCATTAAAGTTGTGGAACATTCCTTTAATGAAACACTTTCATTTGATGATTCAGAAGATTTACGTAAGTGGATTAAATTAGTTTTGCATCAAATTAATCAAGATATTTTGCAGTACATTGAGCAGCAACATATTTCTCATGGTATGGGAACGACAGTAATTGTAACGGTTATAACGAAGTCTTTTATTGCATTTGCTCATGCCGGGGATAGTAGAGCGTATGTATTAGCACACCAAGGTTTAAGACAGATCACAAAAGATCATACCTTTGTTCGAAAGCTTGTTGAAGAAGGAAAATTATCTGAACAAGAAGCAAAAACACACCCGCATCGTAATATTATTATGAATGCATTAGGAGTTAACAAAGATTTGAAGTTTGATTATTTAGTATTAGAAAATTATGATCTGAAGGCTATTTTATTATGTACAGATGGTCTGACTTCACTTGTTGAGGATAGGGATATTGAAAAAGTTCTTAAAAATCCTCTATCAACGAATGAGAAAGTTAATACATTAATTCAAATGGCAAATGAAAATGGAGGTACTGATAATATATCAGTTGCTTTATATGAGTGCTTTGAAGGGAGTTGCTCTAGATGATAATCGGTACAACGATTAATTCAAGATATGATATTAAAATGTTAATTGGAGACGGCGGAATGGCTAATGTTTATTTAGCCTATGATCGAACGTTAAAACGTCATGTTGCGATTAAAATGTTACGTTATGAGTTATCAAAAGACGAACGATTTATTAAGCGATTTAAACGTGAATCATCTCAGGTGATTAACTTAGATCATCCTAACATTGTTCATGTTTATAATGTTGGCGATTATAAACAGCAACCTTTTATTGTGATGGAATATGTAAAAGGGAAAACATTAAAAGATTATTTGCGTGAAAATGGAGCATTAAGTCCAGAAGTTGCTGTTCATTTAATGAAACAACTTGCAGAAGGGGTTCTTTACGCTCATGAAAATAATATTATTCATCGTGATTTGAAAACTCAAAATATTATGATTACAGATGATCAAATTATAAAAATTACGGATTTTGGTATTGCTTTATCAAGTAACGAAGCGGATATTACCCAAACCAATACGATCATGGGATCTGTTCATTATTTAGCGCCAGAACTTGCAAGAGGAAATTTAGCAACTGAACGTTCTGATATTTATGCATTAGGAATTATTTTGTTTGAATTGTTGACAGGAGATGTTCCATTTAAAGGTGAAGGAGCCGTTAATATCGCACTTCAGCATTTAGAAACTGAGATGCCGTCTCTTAAAGATGTGATACCGGAATTACCGAATAGTTTAGATAATATTATCCATCGTGCCACTGCTAAGCTACCAAGTGAACGATATCAAAGTGTTGAAGAATTGTTACGTGAATTAAATTCTGCACTTGCATCAGATCGTGTGGATGAACCGTTACAATCTGAAGTGATTAAAGAGATGGAGTTAGAAAAAACGATGGTGATGCCTGATTTAAATAAGGAGGTATCAGAAGAAATGGCGAAAAAGAAAAAAACCAAAAAACAAAAGAAATTTGGCGTTTTAAATACAGCGTTATTGAGTGCTTATACGGTGTTTTTATTAATGGCAATGTTCTTCTATTACATTATCATTTATGAGCCATCTCATTATAAAGCGGAAGAAGTTAGAATACCAGATGTTGCCTCGATGACTATTGATGAAGCTGAAAGTGAATTAAAATCAATTGGATTAAAAAGCGCAAAAGATTCTAGTTATACAGAAGGTGATGTGTTTAAAACATCTCCTGCCATTGGAACGCGTGTTAAAGTAAAATCAGATGTAACGTTATACGTGGCGAAAAAGCCGAGTCGTTCAACAACAAGTAGTTCAACTCAATAAAAATGAAAATGGTCAGTGAAAACTGGCCATTTAGTAGGTGATAGTTTGAAAAAAGGTATAATTTTAAAGGCGTTAAGTGGATTTTATTATGTTGAAGAAGTTGAGACAAAAAAAATCATTCAATGTCGTAGTCGAGGATTATTTAGAAAACAAAAAATAACGCCTCTTGTTGGGGATCGAGTTCGTTTTTTAGTTGAAGAAGATGGAAATGGCTATGTCATGGAAATTGAAGATCGTCAAAATGAACTGGTTCGCCCCCCTATAGCAAACGTTGATTTGGCTTTGGTTGTTTTTTCAGTCAAAGAACCTGATTTTAACGTTAAATTACTCGATCGTTTTTTAGCGGTTATCGAGATGAATCGTATTGAACCGATTATCGTATTAACTAAATTTGATTTGTTATCAAAAGAAGAACACGAGGTTTTAGATCCTATTTTTGATTATTATCGTCAGATTGGTTATCAAGTCATTGAGACTTCATCAAGAAATCAAGTTGGAATTGAAGCGATTACGGAGTTAATTAAAGATCGCATTATTGTCGTTTGTGGACAATCAGGCGTTGGGAAGTCATCGCTATTAAATTCAATTGATGAAACTCTAGATATTCAAGTAAATGAAATTTCAAAAGCATTAGGACGTGGGAAACATACGACTCGTCACGTTGAGTTGCATAAGTTAAGTGGTGGATTAATTGCTGATACCCCAGGATTTAGTTCATTAGATTTAGATCAACTTGAGGCAACAGATTTATCAGAATGTTTTATAGATTTTTATGAACTATCAGACCAATGCAAGTTTAGAGGATGTGTTCATGAATTTGAACCAAATTGTGCAGTGAAACGGGCAGTAGAAAATCATGAAGTATTGTCTAGTCGATATGACAATTATTTACAGTTTTTAACTGAGATAAAATCTAGAAAGCCAAAGTATTAATTGTTGGAGGGATAAGGAATGTTAAAGATTGCACCATCTATTTTAGCAGCTGACTTTTCCATGTTAGCAGAAGAGGTAAAATGCGTTGATGCATTAGGAGCAGATTATATCCATATTGATGTGATGGATGGGCATTTTGTTCCAAATATTACATTAGGGCCAGGAATTGTGAAATGTCTTCGTCCCCATACAACGTTGCCTTTTGATGTTCATTTAATGATTGAAGAACCGGATCAATACATTAAAGAATTTGTAGAGGCAGGAGCGGATATTATTACAGTTCACGTTGAAGCATGCCGACACTTACATCGTACGTTACAATTGATTAAGCAATATAATATTGCTTGTGGGGTTGTTTTGAATCCTCATACACCGCTTGAAATGATTAAACATGTTTTAAATGATGTGGATTGGATTTTAGTTATGTCGGTTAATCCAGGATTTGGAGGACAATCATTTATTTCTGATTCATTAAATAAGATTGCAACTTTAAACCAATGGCGAGAAGAGTTTGGATATGAATATTTAATTGAAGTTGATGGTGGTGTAAACGAAGAAACAGCACGTTTGTGTGAACAAGCAGGAGCAGATGTTGTTGTAGCGGGGTCAGCGGTATTCAATGCACCTGATCGCAAATTAGCTATTCAAAAAATTAAAGGATAATCATGATGATTGCTAAAATTATGTGTGGGGCCCCAAATGGTTGGTTTGATGAAGCTTCTTTAAAGGACGCATCTATTAGTATTGGTGTGGATAGAGGAGCCTTAGTTTTAGTTAATCAAGGAATTATACCTGACATTGCGATTGGTGATTTCGATTCAATTGGAGAGTGCGATTATCAAAAGATCCAACAATTATGTTCAAAGGTAATTAAGTTACCGTGTGAAAAAAATGAAACAGATACAGAGGTGGCTATTGAGTATGCGATTTCGCTTGGTGTCACCGAAATCTATATCTATGGAGCAATGGGTGGGCGAATTGATCATACACTAGCTAATATTCGCCTTCTGTTACAGTTTAGCGAAGCGAAAGTACGTATTTTTATAGTTGATCAAACAAACTCACTATGTTTACTTTCAAGAGGCGATCATAAATTTTTAAGACCAGCTCATCAATATATTTCATTTTTTGCTTTTGAGACAACGGTTAAGGGATTAACACTTAGAGGTCTTAAATATCCATTGACTAATTATGAGTTAACTCAAGGTGATATTCGCTGTATAAGCAATGAAGTATTAGCAGATAAGTTTAGTCTTTCATTTGATGAAGGATATTTATTGATGGTAAACAGTAGAGATTGAATGAAGGGTTTTTTAAATCCTGTTAAAATTAAGTTATATCTCCCTAACTTTTAACATATAGTGTAAAGAATTAAATTATCCTTTGCATGGGGGAGAGATCTACATGAGATTTTATACAATTAAATTACCGAAATGGTTAAGTGCCATTGTAGTCGGTGTCATGAATATCTTCAAAAAACACTAAAAAAACTGTCGATTTAATCGACAGTTTTTTTCTTTCAGTATGAGATTATGAATTTTTAAGAATAAAATCAATATTTTTAATTATATCTTTAAAACTGTTAATTTATAGATTGAAATTTTTTAACATCGGACATATGATAATGGTATAAAATGGTAAAAAGGAGGGAGATAGATGTCCTATCTATACTTATTAGATAGAATTGAAGAGGGGCGGATAACTGTTAAACAAGCGATAAAAGAAATTGAAAAAGACACTCAGCACAAGCTGGAATACCGTGCTAAGAAAATAAAAGTACGGATAATCGATGAAGGTAAAGTGATTCGACTTCCTGCTCTTCGATTTGGAATGATTAAAGCAATGTTAAAAATCTGTCCACCTTTTGTGAGATTTATTACAAAACACATGGCAACGACGGAAGAATCGAATGAAATGGTAGAAATCGTGATTGATGGATTTAGTGAGTTTTTAGATTTAATGAGGGGATATCCACCGATTAATCTTATTCATATTAAATCAGAAGAGAATGAAGTGATGATTTGTACCAAATAAAGGTGGTGAAGGATTTGAAGCAATATGAAACACTCGGATTTTGTCCGGTTTGCGAACAATCATTACTTGTCACACAGTTAAGTTGTCAATGTTGTAAAACCCAAATGAATGGACAGTATCGTTTGAATAAATTTAGTTATTTACCTAAAGAATTGCTCGTTTTTGCTGAGATTTTCTTGAAGAATAGAGGGAATATTAAGGAAGTTGAACGAGAGTTAGGAATTTCTTATCCAACAGTTCGAAGAATGTTAGACCAAACCATTCAATCACTCGGATACCAAACGACGGAAACTACTTTACAGACACATGAAATTTTGGATCGGATTGAAAAAGGGGAAA
>NZ_CALIOS010000063.1:0-36590 GCF_938044715.1 uncultured Turicibacter sp. | reverse complement strand
AGATTTAGGCTCTAGTACCTTTGGTGTGCAGGTTCAACTCCTGTCACCCGCACCAAATATGATGATTATGGTATCCAAATGGATATCTTTTTTTTATGTCTAAAGATGTAAGTCGTAAAATAGTAAAGATGAATATGATTTGAAACTAGGATTTTGTCCTGGTTTTTTTATTTTTAGGTGATGAATAGACAGTATTTGTGATAAGTTTATTTGAACTGTAAGATTAGTGGGGAATTGATATCATAAAGAGTAGAATTTAAGATAATTCGACTCTAGTAATGGTCATGTTCTTGTGAAAGATAATGAGAGCTGAAAGTAGATTGATTATTAATAAGCAATTAAAGGATTTGTATTATTGATTGCAGTCTTCTTTGACGTTTATACGAAATCAAAAGCTTCAAAAGTCAGCGCTTAATGAGATGAAAGGCCAGTAGGCCTTTTTTTATTTGCGAAAAGAGGGTATTTTTTCTTCGAATTTTATTTTCTTCTCATCTCATCTCATATATTAAAGTAAGAAGGAATAATGGAGGGATGATTATGCTGAATATGATTCGAGTTCTTTCAATTGATGGTGGAGGAATTAGAGGGATTATTCCTGCTAAACTGCTGATTCGGCTGGAGGAATTACTAAAATTTTATAGCGGGAATCAAGAGGCTCACATTAGTGATTATTTTGATCTGATTGCCGGGACGAGTACGGGGGCAATTTTAACGAGTCTTTATTTATGCCCTGAAAGACCGGGATCAACAAAATCAAAATATAGTGCCCAACAGATTTTAGACTTATATGTGAATGAGGGAATTTATATTTTTGAAAAAACAATTTGGAGTCGAATTAGTAGTGGTTTTGGTTTGATTGGACCTAAATATTTACCTCATTATTTAGAACATTTATTAGAAGAGTATTTAGGTGAGACGCGGATGGAAGACTTAGTTAAGCCTTGTTTGATTCCGGCATATAATATTGTCTCAGGAGAGGCAATGTTTTTTAATCAGATGAATGCTTATCGAGATGAATCGTTTAATTTCTTGGTGCGTGAGGTTGTTAGGGGAAGTACAGCTGCGCCAACTTATTTTCCAGTGGCTAAAATTAGTGATGTGTTACGGGGAGAGTTAGCTTTAATTGATGGGGGGATGTTTGCTAATAACCCAGCTTTATGTGCGTTTATAGAGGCCTGTAAGTTTCCATTTAATCCGAGTGAAGAGGATATTTTGATTTTTTCTCTTGGAACAGGGTCGAAAGAGATTAGTTATGAATATGAAAAGGCTAGAAATTGGGGAGATATTCAATGGGCGATACCAGCGTTATCTATTTACGGATCGGCAGGCTCACAGACAGTTCATCATCCGTTAAGTCGATTATACGCTTCAAATGGGATAAAAGATCAATATATAAGGATTGATCCGGAATTAGAGGCCAATCATGTCAGTCATCAGATGGACAATATTTCAAAAGAAAATATTGAGGCTTTATTAAGATTGGGAGATCAAATGATTGATTGTTATAATAATAGACTCAAAATATTAGCTCGAAAATTGGTTGTTGAAGAAATGGGACGTCGTGAAAGTTGTTATCGAATGCATTTTGAAGTTTAATGACAGTGTTTTGAAAGATACGATTTAGAAAATATTTACAGAATAAGTGGTTAAACTTATAATTAAGTTGTACTTATAACGATTGATGTTGTAAGTACATTTTTTGTTTTTATATGATTGAAAGCGTATTTAAAAGTGGATGGGAGAGGAAGGAATGAGTTCGGAATTTGTAAGGTTAGAAAAGGATTCTTTATTTGAAATCTCGCAAGCAGTGGGAAAGCAGTACTTACTGGATTTAGATGTTGAGCGTTTGTTAGCACCGATTTATGAGGGAGCATCTCAAATCCCACCTAAACCAAGCTATGGAGGATGGGAAAGTTTAGAGATTAAAGGTCATTCCATTGGCCATTATTTATCGGCACTTACTTGTATGTATGAGGCGACCAAAGATTTAGAGCTTAAAGAGCGTATGGACTATATTATTGAAACATTTTCTCTATTGCAACGAGCAGACGGGTACTTAGGTGGATTTTTAAGTACACCATTTGAACAAGTTTTTACAGGGGAGTTTCATGTTGATCATTTTAGTTTGAGTCATTACTGGGTACCTTGGTATTCGATTCACAAGATATATGCAGGGTTAATGGATGCTTATCAGATTGGAAAAAATGTAGAAGCGTTGAATATTTTAAAAAAGTTAGCAGATTGGGCTTATGAGGGCAGTCGGCTGATGAGTGATGAACAATTTCAACGGATGTTGATTTGTGAGTACGGTGGTATGAATGAGGTGATGGCCGAATTATATGAAATCACCCAGGATGAGCGATACCTTTATTTAGCGAAGCGATTTACGCAACATCTAATTATGGATCCATTAGCTGCAGGGGTTGATGATTTACAAGGTCGTCATGCCAATACACAGATTCCAAAGGTGTTAGGTGCTGCTAAGTTATATGAAGTAACAGGTGATGACTATTATTATCGTGTGGCAAAGTTTTTCTTTGAGACGGTGGTTTTGCATCGCTCTTATGTAATCGGTGGAAATTCAAGTGGTGAACATTTTGGACCAAGTGATACAGAAGCATTATCGCGTGAAGCAGCTGAAACGTGTAATACGTATAATATGATTAAGTTGGCGAAGTATTTATTTAAATGGACGAAAGATTCTAAATATATAGATTTTATTGAACGTGCTACGTATAACCATATTTTAGCATCACAAGATCCGCATACAGGATGTAAAATTTATTTTACCTCAAATTATCCAGGACATTTTAAAGTTTATGGAACAAAGGAAGATTCGTTTTGGTGTTGTACGGGAACTGGAATGGAGAATCCAGGTCGTTATACGCACCATATTTTCTTTAAAGAAGATGAAGATTTTTATGTGAATTTATTTATGGCTTCAAGTTTTGTAAAAGAGGATGAGCAGTTAAAAGTAGTGCTTCAAACAGATTTTCCTATTTCAAATGTAGTAAAACTTGTTTTTGAGGAAGCAAATCAGCTGTTTTTAAATGTTAAAATTCGTGTGCCTTATTGGTTAAATGCACCGATAGAAGTAAGGTTCAAGGGTCAAAGTTATGAAGGGAATGGGCAAGGCTATTTAATGATTTCTGATACATTTCATGCAGATGATGAGATTGAGATTGTTCTACCAATGGGGCTTCATGAGTATGTGTCGATGGATGATCCGCATAAGGTTGCGTTTATGTATGGGCCCGTTGTTTTAGCAGCGGTACTTGGTTGTGAGCATTTCCCTGCTTGTGATATTGTACCTGACCACTTATCGTTAATGACGCAACAAACGATTAGGGTCCCTAAAATTGTGACGGATTATCAAGATTTGAATCAATGGATTGAACTTGTTAATCAAAAGACATTAACATTTAAGACTGCACCAAATGCAAAGCCAGGAGATGTTAGTTTTACACTTAAGCCTTTTTATGCCATTCATCATGAGCGATATACGATTTATTTTTCGAAGTATAGGTCAGAGGAATTTTTGAATTTGGGCGATGAAACGTTAAGTCGCGATGAGTTGTTATTTGATCAGACGGTTGATCTTGTTAAAACGGGAGAACAGCAGTCTGAGATTGAGCATCAGTTTAAATCAGTTGAATCTTACGCGGGTTATTTAGCAGATGTAAATATGTGGTGGCGAGATGCACGTGGAATAGATGGAAGTTTTAGTTATGAAATGGAAGTCATACCAAACGAGAAGATGGCTTTACTTGTTTCTTACTTTGGATTAAATGGTGAGAATTTGGAGCCTGTCAAACGTGTTTTTGATCTTTTGGTGAATGATGAATTGATTCAAACCGAGAGATTAATGGCCACGAAAAACGTAGAGGTAGTAGATGTGGTTTATCCGATTTCATCTGATTTATTAGCAAATGTTAAACCGAATGAGGATGGAAAATATAAAGTGACGGTTAGTTTTAGAAATCGATTTGAAGACAGTATTGTGGGAGGAATTTTAGAAGTTCGCACGATTTTACAAGCATAATTGAAAAAGATGATTTCATTTTTTGAAATCATCTTTTATTTTTTTACTTTTTTGTTTAAATTCCATTTTTTGTCTCACAATAAAATAAATAGTGATAAATAGTTCTCAAGGAGGCTAAATATAGATGAAAATAAAATGGATTTTTGGTATAGCTATTTCAGGTATAGTATTTGTGGCTATGGTTTTTGGTAGTTTATTTTATTTCAATCAGGAGGACACGTCATTGGTGGATACAGTTGAATCGATATATCCTGTTGGGGTTCAAAATAATTCAAACTTTAATACACAAATGGATGCGTCTATTTTATCCTTTGACTTAGGTGAAATGACACTGAAAGATGAATCAAATTTAATTCAAATTCCTCTTAAGGGAAGTTTAGTTGTTCCAGAAGTTGAAGGAGAGTACCCGATTGTCTTTATTTTTTCGGATTTGAATGCCAAAGAGGGTGTTTCGAGAGCTTATGATGAGATCTTAGCAGCGATTGGAAGCACTAATTGTTTGGCGATTCATTTAGATTTATCTGAGCTAAGTTCTATTGAGGGATACGATGAAGAGATGTTGAAGTCTGTTTTTGATGAATATCGTCAACGTTTAAGTCAATCATTACTTGGTGAAAATGATGAGTTTGGAGTAGAGCTCACGAATAAAGGCAGTTTAGCAAAAGTGGTGATGATTGGTCATGGAAAAAGTACAACAAATGTATATAAGATTGCACTTGATCAAGAGTATAAACAACAATTAAGCCTTGCAGGCCTTTTATTGATTGATCCAGTAGACACTAATTATAAAGAACTTTCATATCCTGATGTTCCGACCGCTATCATGTTATCTGAATATAATGAAGATGAACATTTAGTTGGTAAAGCATTATATGAAGATTATCGTCAGGAGAAAGCTCGTAAATCGATGACTTCATTGGTGTATGTTAAAGCAGGAAAATTTGACGATTTTAATGTAGCAGATTCGGAATTAGAATCAGTCCTAAACTTTGAACATAATGTAGAGTTTGTCAGTCAGTACATTGTTGATTTTCTACAGAGTGTTTTTGATAGCTCGCCTATTGGAAGTGGATTTACCGTTTTAGAAATGATGCCAAAAACACTGTATGGTGCTGAAGTGAGAACAAGTTTAACAGTACCGAATACGATGATGTTGATAAATGCTCAAATTGAATCTAATCCAACGGTGAATACATTAGGTGGTAAAATTATTGCAAATGATATCAATATTGAACGAACAACAGATGGAACGACGAGCTTTTTGATGAAGTGGGATGATACTAATGCGAGCCTTTCGATTGAAATTCCAAAAGGAAGTCGGGATTTGAGTCACTATGATGCGATTTCTTTGTATTTAAGTAATCAATTATCAAATGAAGTGATGAGCGGTGAAGTCATTCAAAATCAATTAGCCACTCAATCTTTTGAAATTGAGTTAATTGATGAACAAAATCAAACCTCAAATGCTAGTATCAATTCGATTGAGGAATTAGTTCTAATGGGAACAAATGAACAGGTTTTATATAATGAGCGTCTTGTTTTAAATCAATTCAAAGAGGTTGATTTAACGAAGATTAAACAAATTAATTTATTATTTAATCAAAGTAGTCAAGGATGTATTCGATTAGCAGATTTATCATTTGTTAAAGAACCGCAATAAAAAAAGTTCTCGAATTTCGAGAACTTTTTTTATTAGAAATTAATAATACCAAGTCCATATAAGAAGACAATAGCAATCGCAACTGGTGCTATATATTTTGTAATAGTAATATAGGCCATCGTTGTTTTAATTGATTTAGATCCTTGTTTTAATTCATCTTCTAATTGATCACGCTTGAAAATAAATCCTAAGAAAATAATGATTAATAATCCACCAATTGGAAGTAATACATTAGCTGTTAGTACATCCATCCAATCAAATAGTGATTTTCCTGCGAAAATAAGGCTTGAATCTGGTGTGTTTGATAAAGCGCATAAGCTTGAGATAAAAACAACTGTAATAGCTGTTAATCCCATTGCTTTACGACGGCTAAATTTCAGCTCTTCTGTCACATAGGCAATAATAACCTCAAAGATTGACACAACAGATGTTAAAGCGGCAATGAATAATAAGAAGAAGAATAAGGCTCCAAAAATTGTTCCACCAGGCATTTGTAAGAAGACGTTTGGTAATGTGATGAAAACTAGACCAGGACCAGCAGTTGGATCAATTCCAAAAGCAAATACAGCCGGGAAAATTGCTAGACCAGCTAATAAGGCAATCACTGTATCTGCAACTGCGATAGAAGCTGTTGTAACTGCTAAGTTTTCTTTTTTATTAATGTATGAACCATATGTTAACATCGTTCCCATTCCGACGCTTAAGGAGAAGAATGAGTGACCTAATGCATCTAGAACAGCTGACATCGATAATTCACTGAAGTTTGGTTTTAGTAAGAATTCAATTCCTTCACTTGCTCCAGGTAAGGTAACGGCGCGAATTACTAATAAAATGATAATTCCAACTAATCCAGGCATTAAAATTTTACTGTATTTTTCAATTCCTTCTTTAACACCACCGAATAAAATAGCTAATGATAGTAAAATAAAGATGATGGTATAAACAATTGGCGCAACACTACTTGTTGAGAATGCTTGATACGTGTTGGCAATTTGATCAGAAGTCATACCGGCAAATCCGTTAGTCACTGTTAAAATAAAGTAATGAATCGTATACCCTGCAATAACGGTATAGAAGCCTAAAATCATGAAGGCAGCAACGATTCCCATCCATCCGATACCGAACCAAGGTGTTTTAGGGGCAATTTTTTTAAACGATCGAACGGCATTTGATTGTCCACGACGTCCGATAATAAATTCTGCTAATAAAACTGGCATCCCAACTAATAAAATCGCAATTAAGTAAACTAAAATGAAGGCTGATCCCCCATTTTCACCTACAATATAAGGGAATTTCCAAATGTTCCCTAGTCCTACAGCTGAACCAGCAGCAGCTGCAATGATTCCAAAGCGTGACGAAAACCCATCGCGCTTTGTCGATGATAATTCTTGACTCATATTTAATTCCTCCTACTGTCCTACACAACGACTCTTTCTAGTCGTTTCCTACAATAATCCTTTTATTTTAATGCTAGACCTACTAAAATGTTAATAAAAAGGCTTAAGCAATAAAAGTTGAACTTATTTTAGCATGAAAATTTTTATTTGAAAAGCAAAATGTCTTTTTGTTTTGAAAAATGTCGAGTAACACGAGAATAGTTTGATTAAATTTGAGGAATGATACAAGAGAAACAATTGTGATAAAAGGGAGGTCTATCATATGTCAATTAAATGTGGTGCGCATAATTGTGTGCATAATGATAATCAAGGAAATTGTTATGCAAGTGTTGTGAATGTTCGTGGCGCGCAAGCAACGGTAACGGATGAAACGTTATGTAAAAGTTTTGCTGATCAAGGGCTTGTTGGTGATGTTGAATTTGGATCAGAGTTTAGTAATACGTCACACAAAGCGACAGTTAATGATATTAAATGCAGTGCATGTCATTGTAAACATAACGATAAAAATTGTTGTCATGCTGATGCCGTACAAATTAATACAGATACAGCAAGTTGCGATACATTTGAAAAATAGGATAGATAAAAAGCTTTCTAAATCTTTAGAAAGCTTTTTATTATGCGAGAACAAAAGTAATAAAGTGATTATTAAATTCATATAATAAGATACGATTAGCTGGGGGAGAGAAAAATGGAGAAAGTAGTGGTGGCAATTTCTTTAAGTGCGATATTTAAGCCTAAGTTAAAGAAAATTCAAACGATGACTGATCAGAGTGATCGTATTTTTGTGTATCATAATGCAAATGAGGTGTTTGATAAAGGTCCCCTTTTTTCTTTTATTGAGCAACTTTTATGCGCTAATCTATCGTTTGTTGACGTGATGATTATATCAGATAGTCCTCCTGAAATATCTGATTGTATTTTTGAAAGTTTAGCTTATTATAAGTTAGAAATTGATAATGTCATTTTATCTAATCGTACCTCGATTTTAGATTATTTAGCAGCTTTAAAGGTTGACTTATTTTTCTCTTCTGACTTAAATTTGGTTCAGGAGACCCAGAAGATGAATATTTTAGCTGGTTTAGTTTCTTTAGGAGTGACAACAACCCATGAGTTCAAGGTGGCGCTCGATCATCGGTTGTTTGCAAAAGAGGGAATGTGCGATGCCTTTGGAAAAATACTACCTGTATTTGGATTTTGGCAAAAGTTATTTGCTAACTTTAAGGTGGCTTTACTAACGACAAGGTGCTATAGTGTTGAATCTTGGGTGAAAGATTTATTTAAATTATCTCAATGTAAAGTGAATGAAGTCTGCTTTTTAGGTATGGGAGGGACTGAAGATGTTTGCCGCCTTTTTGATCTTACGGTTTATATAGAGGGGGAGAGGCAAGATTCTTTGATACGGACGAAGCCAACTCCTCGTATTTTAAATATTGATTTTTAATTTGAAGTAACATAAAAAAGAAACCCATTACATATATTTAAAGGAAGATAAAATGAGAGGAGAGGAGACTATTGAATGACGTATTGTTAATTACTAATGATAATCGCGTTTATTTAAAAAATAATGAAACAGAGAAGTTAGATTTTTATCATCAGGGATATTTGACAGATGATGAAATTTTAGGGATTTGTTCTAAATTTATAGAGTCGAAGCGAGACCTAGCACTTGAAAATAAGTTAGTTGTAACCATCACCTCAAGTGATGAAGGATATGAGGTAGGTTTTGCACCCTTAACCCTTAACTTACCTGAAGTGAAAAAAGTTCAAGGTGAGTTACCTGTTGAATTATTTATCCGATATGGACGTCATTTAGTATTTAATGATTTTAACGCTTTGCTTCAACGTTTAAATGAATATAAAAAGGAAAATTAATAAACGATAGAAGTCCAGATAAGTTTTTTATCGTTGAGTAACTTTAATTTTATGGAGTAGATGAGAAGGGAATCGTTTACTAGCGGGAAGAATGATACGATTGTACTTTTGAAGTGATTTATGTTACATCTGGAATCTACTATGCTCATTGATAGGAAAAAAATATGTCTGGTTCTAGATAGGTTATTAATTTAAAATATAAGGTATTAAAGAGACGAGTGATGAAGAGGAGAAGTCATAGCAATCTACTAATGGAGAACTATGACTTTTTTTGTTGGTTTTAGAATAAATTCGATTAAAGACATATAAATTATAAAGGTGAGAGGAAATAGTTTACTGTCCTTTGTTGAAAAGCGTTTCTTAAATCTATATAATGGAAGTATTAAAGTTATCCACATCTAATATGATAGTGAAACGTAAGTTTATTGATTGAGGTGAAGAGAATGGCGTATGATTTACAGGATAAATTAGTCGTTGCAATTTCAAGTCGTGCTCTTTTTAATTTAGAGCATGAAAATCAGATTTTTGAAACGGAAGGAATTGAGGCGTATCATCGTTACCAAATTGAGAATGAAAATACTGTTTTAGAAAAAGGAACGGCATTTCCATTGATTGAGGCATTGTTAAGTTTGAATGATAAATTTGATTACCCTATTGTTGAGGTTATTATTTTATCAAGTAATAGCCCCGAAACAGGTCTAAGAGTCTTTAATAGTATTGCAGAATATAAACTTGATATTGTTCGTGCTGCTTTTACGGGAGGAGAAGATAAGCTCCCGTATCTGAGCGCTTTTAATATTGACTTATTTTTATCAAGAAATGAACATGATGTTCAAGATGCGATTGATAATGGAGTGGCGGCAGCACTTGTTTACGATGTTCCAAGAGATTATCAACCTAACCAAAAAGAGATTCGAATCGCTTTTGATGCTGATGCGGTTGTTTTCTCAGATGAGTCAGAATTAATTTATAAAGAACAAGGACTTGCAGCTTTTATTGAAAATGAAAATGCAAATGCTGAAAATGCAATGAATGAAGGCCCATTTGCTAAGTTGCTTAAAACATTATCAACGATTAAGGAAAAAGATGATAGCTTAGTTAAAATTGCAATTGTGACGGCAAGAAATTCACCGGCTCATAAACGTGTTATTCTTACATTACGTGAATGGGGATGTAAAGTGGATGAGATGTTCTTCTTAGGAGGAGTGGCAAAAGATAAAGTTCTTAAAGCGTTTAATGCCCATATCTTTTTTGATGATCAAGATTATCATGTTGGTCCAGCTTCTCAGTTGATTCCCTCTGGGCGTGTTCCATATAAATCCAATTCGAGTTTGAATCAATTTCAAAAAGAACAACATCATGAACATGAGCATCATGAGGAGCACCAGCATGAGCATCATGAACCATACCATGGTTAAGATAAAATAAATCTTAAAACAATGCGAAGGGATGTCTTTAGATTGGAAAAAGTTTGTCAAAGTTGCGGATTACCACTGAATGAAAGAATTTTAGGAAATGAAAATAATGGGACATTTTCGCAAGAATATTGTTATTTATGTTATCGAAATGGACGCTTTATAAAGCCAGATATGACTTTAACTGATATGAAAAAACAAGTCATTCAAATGATTGACCAAGCACCAGTTAATAAATTTCAAAAATGGATGTTGAAAAAGATTTATCCCTTACAATTAAAAACTTTAAAGCGTTGGAGAGATTAGAGATGAAGAAAAAGTATCAGCTTGCTGATGCTTTTTTTATTACCCAAGAATAAAGTCAAGTTATTTTTTGTGTCATTTTTGTTTTTAATTAATGTCTTACTGTTTAATAATGGTAAAAATTAGGTTATAATAAAAATAACTTATAAGGATTGATTATTCTTTATAATGGTTATAAAGAGGCACATCCATTGGGGGAAATGGATTTTTTAGGAGGGATTGAATTTATGTCAAAGGTATGCAAGAAGTGTTCACAACAGTTTGAGGTCAAAACCACATCTATTCAATCAGGATTAGGAACTTTAACGGTGATAATTGAAGGAATCACGATTTATGTTTGTCCTAAATGTGGGGATACAATATTACAGTCTACGGATGCCCTTGTTTTACAGAAGTTCAAAGAAACGCTAGATTATGAACGAAGTGAGGTTACTTTAAAGGAAAAAGAAGAAGGTCCTGAAATTTTAACCCTGCCAGAGGTGGCTAAAATGTTACGGGTTAGTCATCAAACGATTTATAATATGATTCGTGATGGAAGATTAAAAGGCTATAAGGTTGGAAGAGAGTGGCGCTTTTTAAAAAAAGATATGGATGATTATCTACTGCGGCTTCAGTAAAAAGATGATGAAGTCCCTGATGGCTTTTTTATCATAAAATTTTTCTTTGTTAACGTTTATAATGAAGTGTTGATAAGTTATAATGGATTGATATTATGTTTTTTAGGAGGAGTTATGAAGCAGATACGAATTGGAAATAGTAACATTCATGCCTCAGAGATTGCACTTGGATGTATGGGAATGGGAGGAGAGTGGACTCATAATCCTTTGACAAATGAGGTTAAGAAACAGGCTTTAGTAACCATTGAAGCGGCCTTAGAGCAAGGAATTAATTTTTTTGATCATGCTGATATCTATACGTATGGAAAGTCGGAAGAAGCTTTTTCTGGAATCTGGGAGACTGACTTAGTTAAGCGAGAAGAGATTTATATTCAATCTAAATGTGGAATTCGTTTGAAAGGAAGTTTAGGGGAAGGTTCTGCACCACATTATGATTTTAGCTATCAGTATATTATTGATTCTGTAGATGGTATTTTAAAAAGATTGAAGGTCGATTATTTAGATTCTTTATTGCTACATCGTCCAGATGCACTAGTTGAGCCAGAAGAGGTGGCTCAGGCATTTAGTGAATTACAGGCTCTTGGGAAAGTTAGACATTTTGGGGTTAGTAATCATAATCCTCATCAAATAGAATTGTTAAAACGTTATATTGAACAAGATTTAATTGTGAATCAAATGGAGTTATCGTTAGTTCATGCTAATTTAATTGATGAAGGGATGAATGTTAACAGTTTAACCAATCCGATTGATCATCGAAGTCAAGGAACACTCGAGTATGCGAGATTAAATCATATGACGATTCAAGCCTGGTCACCACTTGCAACGGGGATGTTGACAAAGGAGAAGGTAGAGGCTCCTTATCAAGCAGCGCATGAGGTCATTAAGGAGTATGCCAATGAATTCGGAGTGAGTCAAGAAGCTATTTTAATGGCTTGGTTACTACGTCATCCCGCTAAAATCCAACCGATTGTTGGCACGAAAAACCCACAGAGAATTAAAGCAGTGTGTGAAGGTTCCCAAGTTAAGTTAACACGTGAGCAGTGGTATCGTTTGTATAATGTGATACCAGGAAGAAGTTTATTATAAAGAAAAAAGGTTAAAATCAGATTAGATTTTAACCTTTTTTTGATTATCATTTAAAAAAAAGGAGTGGTGAGTTTCGTATAATTTTACTTAAAATTTCTAACTCTATAACTATAGAGATAAGGATTCTTGCTATTGGTATAAACTTGATGTCTGTTCATCAGGATTAGGAATTTGTGTAGAAATGGAGTTTATTATGAGATGCATGCCTAATCGATCAAAAAGTAAGTTAAATGATAATCAATTAGATAGGAGAAAACTTATTGAGTCGGTCAATTTTTGTTATAAAGGATGATAAGTTATGAAGTTCAAGAGATGGTCCGTGAAGTATTTAGTCTGTACTAGCATCTTATTTACAACACTTAGTTTAGTGATGGGTTGTTCTGCTAATAAAGCAGGAGGAGGGGCTGATGATTCGTATGTTTTAGTGAATGAGTTAGAATTTATTAATCAAACCCTTGAGCAACGTAGCGAAGGAAATTATATTTATCAAGCTCAAATTAAAAATAATTCAAAGTTTATTATACGAGGGATTTCAATCGATATAGAGTTGAGTAATGGAAATTATACAACGATTTCCACACAAGATACGTTAAAATCAGGTGACATTAGTGGGTTTATTCAATGTTTTGGTCCAAGTTCAGGTCGTATTGAGGATATGAAAGCGACGCGAATTTTGATTAATATGTATGATGAGAATATGGTTCATACTGTTGTGGAATATGATGTTAATCAAAATAAATATACTTATACACCAGGAGAGGCATTCTCAGCTGAAACTCCTAAGGTTACCGTGACTGATTTGGAGTTTATGAATCCAACGTTAACGGTTCCTTCAAATGCTAGTGGAAGTGTGTTTGAGACAAGTCTTAAAAATAATTCTGATTATGCCATCATGGGATTAGTTTATACATTTGAAATGAATAATGGAAAAAATGTTAATCTAATGGTTGTTGATACGATTGGAGCACGAGAAAGTATTGGGCCTATTTCTTGTACGGGACCTGAGAGTGGAAATATGGAAGATATGGAAACTAAAACGATTAAATATACGATAATTGATGAAAAAGGAACGAGTCAGACGATTACATACGATGTTCGATTAAATCAATATTTTATTAAGTAGTAAAAAGCGATATTTATGTGGTATCGCTTGTATAAAAAAATACTCCACTTCATGGAAGTGGAGTATTGAAACAGGAAAGAATAGATGCAATGAAAGTGTACCAATTTTATTATTAGAAATTATTTGTAAAACTATTCAAAAAATGGTTGATTTTATATTTTATTTGAACGGATAAGGTGACTTAGGGTGTTAAAAATGCGTTTGAGTAAAATGGCACCTAACAAAATGAGAATCCATTTTAGAAGTTCTGATTTAGGGTTACTTGAGAGCATCATATTTTGATACCAGCGAGTTAAAAAAGGAGTGACGATTAAAAACACTAAAAAATAACCAATGGCTTGATTAATGATTGTTTTAATCTGTTCCAATAACTCTACATGTAGTCCAAATTTTATTAAAAAAGGATCTAATAAAATGGATACAATCTGTCCTCCATCAAAAAAGGGAATCGGAATTAGGTTGAAAAGAAATAGTAAAACATTCATGAATAAAATAATAAATAGGGCATACTGTTGAAGCGTATTTTCATTTGCAATGATTTCGATTGATTCGGTGAATGAGGTATCCGGTATTAAAAAATCATGAACAGACAACATTGAGGTTAAGGAGATAATGAATCTGCTAATGAGTTGGTTCAAAATTTTAAATCCTTCTATTAAGTTTGTTTGATAATAAAGAGTAGAGGCGATAACGGCTGTGATGTAATTAAAGGTGCTACCTGCTAGAAGGATGATGATTTGTTGAAAGGAATTTAATTTATTTTCATCGGTTAAATCATAAATTGTTACACCACCACTCGGAAATAATTTAAAAATAAAGCGAGTATGAGCGGTTTTAATAGACAATATTTTGATACCCATTCCTGTTACCACATCGGTTGCTTTAACTCCAAAGAGGTAAGCTGCACAATAGTGGCCACATTCATGAATGAAAATACTGAGGTAGGCAATGACGATGTATAGAAAAATTGGCATTAGGATTCCCCCCTTTTTAAGACTATCTATACAGAAATAGAAATGTCTTTTCAGTTTTAGAATAAGTCTTAGTTCATCGGACTTTCTACTACTAAGACATCCAATAGTCCATGGGTCCCCTACTCTTGAAGCAGTCTTCTCCGCTGATAGGAGAGGCAAAAGTTTTGCAGTTGTACAAAACTGATTTAGACTTAGACATATACATATATATGCGTCATGGAATTAGAATATCCTTTAATCCAAAAATAGAAGCATTGCGTTAGGCAATGCTTCTATTTTTGGATTAAAAAAAGTTTGCGATATTGGGCCATATAATCTCCCAATAGGAAAACAACGTATAGATGAATTCAAAAAACAATAATAATCCCATCATGGTCACCACCTTAAATGATTGTTAGTTATAGTCTAAGAAAAATCGATTATTTTATGTGTAATTCGATGTCGAAAAAAGAAAAGAAAACAAGAAAAATAAGAGGTAAAACACCTTGTTTGTAGAATTTTCTTTTGCTTTTTTATTAATAATATGATAAAGTATAAATTTCGAGTTGACTTTTTCTTTTGTAAGGTGGGATTACTGATGCAAAATATGAACGATATTATTAAAGAATCAATGATTGCAAATGCAATTAAATGTAATTATGATGAGAAGTTAGAAACAATTCTAAATAAACTCAAAAAACCTGAATTAAAACGTTTAGTGGATCATCATGGATTAAAAGGATGTTCGTCATTAGCAAAAGGTGGATTAATTGAACGTATTATTGCCACACTTGGTGATGTATCACGTTTAGAGTATATTCTGTGTGGCATGGACGATTTGATGATGAGTGATTTCGTTATGTTAGTTAATGAAGCATATGTTAACTGTGATGAGATGATGTCTTCTTCTGTTTACACGTTATACAATCTTGGATATGTTTACCCTGTCATGAACGGTAAAGAGGTTGTTTACATGATGCCTCAAGTTGTAAAAGAGGCTTATGCTAATATCTCTCAACCAGAATTACAAGATACAAAAGTACGTACGGATCTTGTTTATTTATATATGAAGGCATTAGTTAATTTATACGGAATTTGTGATTTTGCTCAATTATGTAAAGTGTTTAATGAGTATGAAACAACACCATTAACGCCAGAAGAAGCGCTAAATGTATTATTCTGTAAATTAACATTCCATGGAAATGTTCAATCATTTGGACCATTATTTGTTTCAGATTCATTACTTATTGATTCAGAACAAGAAGTATTAGCTTTACGCGAAACTCAAGAAGAAAAAGAATATTACATGCCAACAAAAGAAGAAATTCAACAGTTTGGAATGGACGAAGGTGAATGGACTCCTCAATTAATGCAAGTTCAAAAATTTATTGAAGAAAATATTTGTGAAGATAAAAAAGTCGCTCGTGAAATTGCACATGAAATGGGAATGTCTTTTGCATATAAATATCAACCTAAATTAGCCTTTATGGCACTTGAAGGCCGTCAAATTGAAATGGAATCTTACAATGTAGGACAGGCGTTAATGATTCTTTTAATGGATGCATTTAATCATGCTCGTACGTGGGAAAATCGTGGATTCCGTCAAGTTGATTTAGAAGCTTCAGCAGTGAAAGAGGTTGCCTCAACACAAGTTGTTGTTCCAATGATTAATCCAATTAAATCAACTAAAATTGGACGTAATGAACCTTGCCCATGTGGGAGTCAAAAAAAATATAAAAAATGTTGTGGACGTTAATCGTCTTATTTAATCGCCTGTTAAAGCCTTTTGCTTTTAAGAGGCGATTTTTTTTATTTCATATTAAAATGAGTTAACTGAATAAAGTGATAAATGTCGAAATATTAAAGTCTATTCATTTAAAAACAGGTTATGATATAATGAAAATCAATCTGATGAAAGAAGAGGAAGCGGAGTATGAGTCGATATTTTAATAATCAAGAAGTTGAATTACTGGCCCCTGTTGGGACGTTCGAAATATTTAAACAAGTCATTCATAGTGGAGCAGATGCGGTTTATTTAGGTGGTAAAATTTTCAATATGCGTATGCATCGAAAAGGATTTAACTTTACAGATGAAGAGTTAGCAGAAGCCGTTAAAATTACACATGATCTAGGAAAGAAAATCTATATTACAGTTAATAACCTGTTAAGTTCAGAGGATTTAAAACAAGCAAAAGATTATTTAACCTATTTGAGTGAATTAAAGCCAGATGCTATTATCGTTCAAGATATGAGTATTGTGTACTTAGTTAATGAACTTGGACTAGATTTAAATATTCATGCCTCTGTTATGATGAATACACATAATCTTGAAACCATTAAAGCCTTACGAGAACTTGGCGTAACACGCGTTGTAACTTCTCGTGATATTGATTTAGAGACGGTCAAGTACTTCTCTCGTCAAACTGATATGGAGTTTGAATATTTTGTGCATGGTGACATGTGTGTGGCACATGGTTCACAATGTACGTATAGTGGAATTTTATTTGGAAAAAGTGGTAATCGTGGTTTATGTATGAAGCCTTGTCGTTGGGGATATAAAATGAACCAAGGGGGGAACCAATACAATACAACTTTCCCATTGGCGGTTAAAGATATGTATATGTATGAAAATATTCCGGAATTAATTGAAGCGGGAGTGGTTTCATTTAAAATTGAAGGTCGTATGCGAGAAGCCGACTATCTACTGGGGATTATTAATAGCTACAGTGATGCCATTAATCGTTATATTGAAGATCCGATTTTTTATGATCGTCAGAAGGATTCAAAAACGTTGTATGAAAACCGAAAACGTGATTTCTCGACCGCTTATGCTTTTGGTAAACCAGGACTAAGTAATATTAATGAACGATGGGAAGGAACAGGGAAGTTTTATAGTACTGGAAAAGTGTTTAGTAAACCAGTCGAAGAGAGTGAAATGAAAGACTCACGAGTTCAACAAATTAAATCGATGCTTGCGACAGAGGACATCAAAACGCATCGACCGACTTTAAGTGTTAAAGTTAATTCTTATCAGGCCGCGATGATGGCAATCGAAGAAGGGGTTGAAAAGATTTATTTATCAGGTGAAGTATTCCAACCACAGTTGCCATTTAGTGTGAAAGAAATTCAAAGTCTTTCGAAAAATAAGGGAAATTCTAAACTTTATTTAGGATTACCGACGATGATGTATGAAGATGATTTCAGTCGTTATGCTCATTTATTACGTACGCAAAATTTAGGAATTGATGGGATTGTCGTGACGAATTTAGGGGCTATTCGTTATTTTGCAGATTTCGGTTTTGAAATGATTGGGGATACAGCTTTAAATATTTATAATGCGACAGCAGCTAATTTCTATGGACGTTTTGGTTTAAGCTTAGCGGGCATGTCAAATGAATCACCAGTGATGAATACAAAAGATTTATTGCAACATTCAGCGTTACCGATTGAGATTACAGTTCATGGGGCCCCTGTTGTGATGTATATGAGTCATGATTTATATGAAAATACAAAAATCGTTGAGGCAAGTCAAAAAGCAGATCGTAAGTATCGTGATAAAGAGGTCTTGTTATTAATTGATGATAGAGGACAGGAACATCCTGTTTATCGTGACAATAAAGGGAATAACCATATGGTATTAGCTAAAGAATTATGTTATTTACCTTTATTAAAAGAATTACATCATTTAGGTGCGGCATCCTTTAAAATTGAAGGATGTAACTATGAACTTGAAACGTTACGTCAGATTATTAATACGTATCAAAAAGCGATAGCGAATCTTGAGCTTTGTGATGAGTTAGTAAAAGAATTAAATTATGAAAACTTAGGCTTCACACTTGGAGCAATGCAATATAATTAAGGAGATAAATTATGATAGGTGCAGATAAAATTATTCAAAAGAAAAAAGAGTTTTTATTTCCATCGTCTCATGGAAATCATTTTTATAAAAATCCTCCACAAATCGTGAAAGGGGATATGCAGTATTTATATGATGATCAAGGAAAAGAGTATATTGACTTTTTTGCGGGTGTTTCAGTGATGAACTGTGGGCATTGTAATAAAGAAATTTTAGATGTGGCGATTTCACAGATGCAAACGTTACAACATACGACGATCATTTATTTAACAGAGCAAATGGTGAATTTAGCAGAGAAGTTAGCAACGGTGTTACCTGGAAATTTACGTCGCTCATTCTTCTGCTGTACGGGTTCTGAGGCGAATGAAGGAGCCATGTTGCTGGCAAGATTATATACGGGGAAAAATGATTTTATAGCCCTTCATAATGGGTTACATGGACGTACGCATTTAACCATGAGTGCCACTGCTATTCCAATGTGGCGAGCAGATCCAGATTTATCTCGTTGTATTCATTTTGCCAAGAATGTTTATAGTGATACATTAGACTTAGAATCAGCGGCAAAGGCTTCAATTGAAAGTATTAAACAAGTTATTGAAGAACAAGGAGCAGAAAATATTGCAGCTTTAATCGCAGAGCCGATTCAAGGAAATGGTGGAATTATTACACCTCCTCTTTGGTACTTCAAAGAATTAAAGGCTCTTCTTGAGCAACATGATATTTTATTATTGATTGATGAAGTTCAAACTGGATTTGCACGTACCGGAAAGATGTTTGCGATTGAAAATTATGGCGTGGTTCCAGACATTATGACGGTTGCGAAAGCACTTGGAAATGGAATGCCAATTTCTGCTTTTTGTACGAATGATGAAATCGCAAAGGCATTTACTAAGCCATCTGCTTCAACACTTGGTGGAAATCCTGTTTCATCAGCTACTGCGATGGCAGTTTTAGATTACATTGAAAAAAATAACCTGTGTGAACGTTCAGAGTATTTAGGAGCTATTTTAAAACAAAAATTAGAGTTGCTAAAGGAAAAGCATCCGATTATTAAAGAGGTTCGTGGACTTGGCTTAATGCTTGGTGCTGAATTAGTAAAAGCAAATGGAGAAGCAGCATCTGAAGAAACAGATCTCATTTTAGAGAAGCTAAAAGATCGCGGATTAATTGTTGGAAAAAATGGACTAGGACGTAATGTACTAGCTTTCCAGCCACCTTTAGTGATTACGGAAGAAAATATCGAAGTTTTAATTCAGAATTTAGATGATGTTTTAAGTGAATTATAAAAGATGAAAGAGGCCTTCATAAGAAAGGTCTCTTTTTATGTTTTTGCAGACATAGTTTGTGATCATTGAAAATATAATAGAATGAAATCATAATAAGGGTAGGAGGAAAGAAGATGGAACGAAGCTTTAGTCGTGTTCGGATTGTTGTTGTACAGCCAGGGGATGAAGTTTATTTTGATCGCTATTATGACGATGTATTGGCAGCAATTGATAAATTTAATTATTTTTGCAAGTTAGCTAATATCAATTACCCTCAAGAAGTTGAATTTGTTCTTGATAAGACAGAAAAGTATAATGAAATGACAGCTTATTTTCCTTATAACGAAATCAATGATTATAACCAATCAGGTTTTGTTCAAGTATCATTATATTTTGAAGTTGGACGAATGTATTCACCTGATCGGTCATCATTACGATAAAATAGGCAACTAGTAGGAGAAGCAGTAATTTTTTATAAAAATTTACTGCTTTTTTTGATTTACATCATATGATGTAAAGAGTTGACTAATTTTTGATTGGGGTGAGATGATGAGAGTATTAAATCCCACATTGTATGAACAAATTGAAGTGTGGCAGGAACAATTGTCACCTGATGTGGATGTGAAAACACTTGGACATACTCAGGATAATTTACACAATAGTAAGGAAGCGATTATTGCTTGTTTAGTAGAACAGTTTCCGATTAGTTATCGTCAAAGTTATGAGGTCTATCATGATTGGTTTTTAAATGTTGAGGTGTATCAAACGTATGATGAGCTTCAAGTGATAAATGTACTAGCGCTTGGAAGTGGTTCAGGTGGAGATGTCTTTGGCTTAATTCAGGTGATGGAAGAGGTTTTTTCTAATAAGATTATTAATGTCTTTACCGTTGAGGGGAATAAGTTAGCCTTGCGAAGTCAAATGAATATTTTTAGACATTATGTAAGTGTTGGACTAATTAAAAATGAGGTGAATTTAGTTCCAATTTCGATGGTTATTCAACCATCATTTAAAGGATTTAAAGAAAAGTTAAATGAGTTATGTTTTAAACCTTACGATTTTACAAAGTTTGATATGATTCAAAGCTTTAATTGGATGAACGAGAAATCAGTTAGAAAACAGATGAAGTTTCTTGATTTATATGAGTTAATTCAAAGTTTGATGAATCCTAATCGAATTGCTGTGATTGCGGAAACTGTCGATCCTAATTCGAAAAGTGAGGAGTCACCTGTTTTCAAAAGAGCATTAAATGCGTTTATGATGTTTTCTTCTCGCACACAAAAAAAACAAATGCCCCTTTATGCCTTAACGCCGACCCCCTGTATTGCAAGACGATTGGCAGGGCTTTCTAAGTCGCAATGTCAATCATGCAAAGGTTGTTTTGATGAGGTCATGTGTTATGTTAAGTTGTGGCAACAGACACGATATGCTTGGCAATCAAGTTATTTGTTTGTAATGAAAATTGCTTCTTCATCGCTTGGGAGTCATCTGGCTAAGAATTTACAAAATGAGACCATCGGTTATCAAACTGCAAGTCAGGTTGGAGTGTATCAAGAGCGTTACTGTACACTCAATCGCCTTGTTAAAAAAGAAGTGACGGCTAATGCTTTTAAGTTATGTCAAGAAGAGGATTCCTAAGTGGAATCCTTTTTTATTTAAAGGCACCATTAGGGGCTAATTTCATAACTTATTGATATAGAGAGGAGGGGATAGTGTGAAAAATATAGGGTTAGTTCTATGTGGTGGAGGGGCAAAAGGTGCCTATCAAGTGGGTGTTTTTAAAGTGTTGGAAGAATTAGAAATTGCAAACGAAATAAAAATGATATCAGGTTCATCCATTGGCGCTTTAAATGGGGCTCTGTACCTAATGTATAGTGCAGATGAGATTGACCAAATTTGGCAACAGTGTAATTGGACAGCTATTTTTGGTGTGAGTAAAGAAAATATTAAAAAGGTAAATCAAATTGTACATCGTGTGAATACGAGGCAGATGTCGCCTTTTTTTGGGGCGATTAATATGGTTGGAGTTGCTAATCAAACAGGACTTCCATTACAAAGAAAGGGATTTGAGAAAGTATTACGCCAGTATTTAAAGCCATCTATTATACAGAAACAATCAATAGACCTTATCGTATCATGTGGAAAAGTAAATAGTAAGCAATTAGCCTATTTTAACTTAAATCATCAGTCTCCAAAGAAAATGCAAGATATTTTGTTTGCGACAACAGCTGTACCGATGTTGTATAATCCTGTTTATATTGATAACAGCTATTATTGTGATCCGATGAAATATGAACGTGCCCCTCTCGCTCCTTTGTTAAAATCAGATTGTGAGACGATTATTATTGTTTATTTAAATCGGGGGCAGTGTTTGGGTCGAAAAGAAATTAATGGTAAACGACTGATTGAAATTGCACCAAGTCGAGATTTGGGCACTGGTATTTACGGAAGTTTTGATTTTAGAAAAAGTGTGATTGAAAATTCGATTGAACTAGGAGGGAATGATGCATATCGAATTTTGTATAATGTCTTAAAGGAAAATCCGAGACCTCCACGTTATCTTAAGAAAAAATAAGTGAAGATGAACAGACAGAAAATGATTAAATAAAAAAAGAGATACTTTAAGTTATAAAGCATCTCCTTTTTTGTGTCTAAGCCTTATTTTTATAGAGTTTAAGGTTTAGAAGGTTTTGATTGATTTCCATTTTAAATGAATCAGTCATCATCCCAATTAAGGCTAATTCAAAATCTTTACATCCTTCGCCTGCTAATTCCCAATAACACTCTTCCATTTCAACTTGTCGATTAGTTTGTAAATAATAGCTTAGATCTTTAAGCTTATCTGATTTTTCTACGTTATAGTTACAACTTAGGAGAAGTTCAAATTGTGAGTCTTGCTCATTGATTTGAACAGAGATATTCGTTGCATCTAAGGTGAAGAAGAAGCTAATAAGCTCGTTAGTTATTTTTGCTATGCGTTTTTGTGTTGAAATCATTGACGTGTTTCCTTTCGAAAAGCTTCAATTAATGGTACCAAAATAGCGGCGACAATGCCAGCAGAAAAACCATTATTATATAAATTTAATCCAGCATGCAGGCTTCCGACATGTAAAACAACGGATGAATGTAAAAAGCCTGCTAAAATTCCGTATGCCCAACCAAATTCACCTGCAATCGGAGCGAGTGACGTTCCAAATAAGGCTGCAAGTAAAATCGAGGGATCATTAATAGACCATACCTTTAAATAGGAACCGATGACTACACCAATCATTACCGGGATAATGTTTTTAAAATGTTTTCCAAATGCTCCGAATCCTATAACGGCAAAAATTCCACCGATAGTTGGTCCATTTAACTGACCACCAACTATTAAGACGTAAGTAGTAGCGATTAATCCATTGATTCCCATATTGATGAGTGTTGGAGAAAAACCATCTATTAAAATGAAATCACTAACTAGTCGTCCTGAGTGGTGTGTAATCCGTTTGAATTGTTCAATTGATCGTGTATCAGTCAACTCTCCTAGTAGAATCATTACCGTGCAAAGAAAATAGAGATAGCTTCCGATTAAAAGATTATTCCCCTCTCCCCAAATGAGTTGAGATGAGGGGTTATATCCAAAGGATTTAAATAAGGCAACTAAAACGGTAATCATCATACCTGCTGTAAATCCAACATTATAAAGGTTATATCCTTGGTGAACCTTTAAAAAGTGAGAGGCTAGAGGGGGAAGAATAAATCCAATTAGAATTCCTAAGATAATACCGAGTATGATTCGAAGCGGTAAAATAAGTTGAAAGTGAAAGATAATCTCTGTTACGATGGGGGCCATCGCCGTTCCGAATAATGCGATATAGATGTATCTAGCAAAAGGTTGTTTATGATACTTTGCAAATAAGTAGACCCCAATGATGATGGCCCATATATTTAATAAATTCTTACCTAGAAATGAAAAACCAGCAATTAGGAATAGGGAAGCGAAGGTTGCCCCATTAAAGTGGATTTTGTTTTTCCAGAGTAGAAAAATGATAATTAAGGTTAATATTCCAGAGTTAACAAATGCTCCTCCAATTCCACCGATCACGATATAATCAGTGATAAGGGCATCTGGATGAATAATAATTTCATATAAACCGTTTAAAATGTCTTTAAAGGAAGAGGTAATAAATCCAAATCCGATTAAGGAGAGGGCGATAAATATCATGACCCACATTTTATCGGATTCTTTCCAAATTTTTATTTTTTGCCTCTCTATCGTTTCCATCTATCAATCTCCTTTTCTATTAAATGTTATAACTATTATAATATATTGTGGGAATGGTCGTAAATATAACGTTTTCATTAAAATGTAAGAAAGAAGTGGAGAGAATATGGGAAGTACAGGAGAAATGTGGATAAAATAAGGAAAAAATGACACTAAATTGCTTAAAATTTATTTACAAATAAAGTGAATTGGTGTTATTGTTATGTTATAACGTTATAACATCATAATGTATTAACTCTGATGTTATAGTTAGATTTTAGGAGAATTACGTGGAGGGGTATTTTATGCAACAAATGTTAGCGCCAAAAGAAATTGCTGAAGCAACGGTTGGTGTTGGTAAGTATAAGACATCTAAGAAAAATAGTATTGTATTTGTTTCAGCTATGTTGGCAGGACTATTCATTGGACTTGGCTACACAGGATATTTAATTGTATCTGGCATTATGGCAGATGCGGCAGTTGGTAAAGTGGTTGGAGCTTTATTATTCCCTGTGGGATTATTATTAGTTTTAATTGCTGGAGCTGATTTATTTACCGGTAATACGTTAGTCACGATGGCGTGGTATAAAAAAGAAATTAAATTAGGTGATGTAGCAAAAAATCTTAGTATTGTTTGGCTTGGAAACTTAGTTGGAGCTTTATTCTTAGTTGTTTTAGTGTATTATAGTAATACATTTACCGGATCAATAGCTGAAGGTGTGATGCATTTAGCTGAGAAAAAAGTTCATTTAAATATGGTTGAATTATTAACTCGTAGTACGTTATGTAATATTTTAGTTGCAATCACAGTTTATATGTCTTATGCAGCGAAGGATGTTACAGGAAAAGTTATTATTAGTTATATCCGATTTGGTTATTCGTTATTACAGGATTTGAACACTGCGTGGCAAACATGTTCGTTTTACCAATGGGATATTTACTTGGAGCAGATCTTACGATTGGACAAATTATGGCTAATATTATTCCAGTTACAATCGGAAATATTATAGGTGGGATGTTAGTGACTGCAGCGTACTACTTCTTATTCTTAAAAGATAAAGATCATCATTAAGATGAGGGCTTGTCCGTGAGGGCAAGCTTTTTTAATTTATAGCAACTATTGACGTGATTTTTTAGAAGGTTATGATGATTTTAAATGGATTCATGATTAAAATAGAAATGAATCTCCTAAAATAGAACTAATGTTTGTTTTTGTAACTTTTTAATCTAGGTGAAGTTATGTTATAATGAATCAATATAAAGAGGTGATGAAGGTGTACGCATATTTAAAAGGAACGGTTGCTTATAGCGCTAAAGATTTCGTTGTGATTGAGGTAGCGGGTATTGGATATAAAGTTTATACGGCGAATCCTTATGAATTTAGAAAGGATGAAGCGACACAGGTTTTTACACACCAAGTGGTGTCAGAGAATGATTTAAGTTTGTATGGATTTAAGACGCTTGAGGAACATGATTTGTTTATCAATTTGATTAGTGCAAGAGGCATTGGACCTAAAACAGCTTGTGCGATTTTAGCGATGAAGGATATGAGTGGATTACGTCATGCGATTGAAAATGGTGATGCAAAATATTTATGTAAGTTTCCTAAAATCGGTCCAAAAACTGCGCAACAAATTATCTTGGATTTAAAAGGTAAGTTAGTTGTGCCAGATGCTGCAATTTTTGTCAATAATAGTTTATCTGAGGCGCTTGAAGCTCTACAAGCACTTGGATATGGAGATAAAGAATTAACGAAGGTTAAAAACGCATTTAAAGATACTGATGCTTCTGTTGATGAAATTATTAAAAAAGGTCTACAATTATTAGTTAAGTAATCGATTAGTCCTGATTAATTTTCTATAGTTATTTTATAGGGTCTATAGTTGGGGTGGATAATCAAGCATTTGAATAATCAAGACTGACTTTTATTATCTTGGTTATTAATTGTTATATATAGAAGAGAGGGATAGGATGAAGTCAATGCAACGTATTAATCCATTTGCTATTGGGGGCGCCTTTGTTGAGTATTGCGTTGATAAGGGATACCTTGTGATGGAAGTAATGGATCATGAGGTGAAATATTATTTGACTGAAGAGGGAGAAGTAAAACTTAAAGAGGAATTTGGTATTACTTTGCATGCTTGTGCAAAAATAAAAGAAGGAAGTAGGGAATGAAGATGACAGAAGAACGCTTAGTGACACCAGATGAAGTCATGGGAGATGAGTCTGAATTAAGCTTACGTCCTGAACGTTTAAATCAGTATATCGGACAGACAGCTGTAAAAGAAAATTTACGTATTTTCATTGAAGCGGCTAAAAATCGTAACGAGTCGCTAGATCATGTTTTATTATTCGGACCTCCGGGTCTTGGTAAAACGACATTAGCCACGATTATTGCAAATGAAATGGGTGTTAACATTAAAACAACATCAGGGCCTATGATTGAAAGAAGTGGTGATTTAGCGGCTATTTTATCAGTTCTTGAACCAGGAGATGTTTTATTTATTGATGAGATTCACCGTTTACCTAAATCAATCGAAGAAGTTTTGTATCCAGCGATGGAAGATTATGTTTTAGATATTGTCGTTGGAAAAGATGAGTCAGCACGTTCGATTCGTGTAGATTTAGCGCCATTTACACTGGTTGGGGCAACGACAAGAGCAGGGGATTTATCAGCTCCACTTCGTGATCGTTTTGGTGTTATTAATCGATTAGAGTACTATACAGAAGAGCAGTTAACTTCTATTGTTAAGCGTACGGCGATTGTTTATGAGATTGAGATGGATGATTTAGCCGCACTAGAGTTAGCTCGTCGTTCTCGTGGCACACCTCGTATTGCAAATCGATTATTCCGTCGTGTTCGTGATTATGCCGAGGTAGTAGGGAATGGAGTGATTACACATGATATTGCAAAATTAGCACTTGATCGTTTAGACATTGATGAGTTAGGGCTTGATTATGTGGATCATAAGTATTTAAGAGGAATTATTGAACGCTTTGGTGGTGGTCCTTGTGGAATTGAAGCGATTGCCGCTTCAATCGGGGAGGAATCACAGACGCTTGAAGATGTTTATGAGCCGTATTTACTTCAAATGGGATTTATTAAACGAACACCTCGTGGTCGAGTGATTACACCACAAGCTTGTCATCATTTAGGGATTGAGTATCCGTTAAAATAAAGATTGAAAAAAAGCGATATTTGGTAGATAATTTAAGAAGTAATTAAATTAATTTTGCAACATAGAAAGTTGGTGTTTTATGCGAGTCGATCAGTTTGATTTTGAATTGCCCGATGAATTAATCGCACAGACTCCATTAAAAGATCGCGATACATCGCGTTTAATGGTTTTAAACAAGAAAACGGGTGAGGTAAAACATGAAGTATTTCATGATGTGTTAAATTACTTGCGCCCAAATGATACATTAGTATTAAATAATACGAAGGTCATGCCAGCTAGGTTAATGGGACAAAAACCAGATACAGGAGCCAGCATTGAGGTTTTATTATTAAAACAAGAACAACAAGATTGTTGGGAAACGTTAGTAAAACCTGCTAAGCGTGTTAAAGTTGGGACGATTGTTGAATTTGGAGACGGACGTTTAAAAGCAGAGTGTATTTCAACAGGCGATATGGGAAAACGTGTTTTCAAATTTATGTATGATGGGATTTTCTATGAGGTATTAGATTCACTTGGAGAAATGCCATTACCACCCTATATTACTGAAAAGTTAGATGATCGTGATCGTTATCAAACTGTTTTTGCTAAGGAAATTGGTTCAGCAGCTGCCCCAACAGCAGGGTTACATTTTACTCCTGAATTACTTGAAGAAATTCAAGCTAAAGGGGTTAAAATTGCTTATGTAACGTTGCATGTTGGACTTGGAACGTTTAGACCAGTATCAGTAGATTCTGTCGAAGAACATGATATGCATGCAGAATTTTATCAAATGTCACAAGAAACGGCAGATATTTTAAATCAAACTCATGAGTTAGGTGGACGTATTATTACAGTTGGAACCACTTCAACACGTACACTTGAAACCATTGCTCGTGATCATGGGAAATTTGTGGCTTGTGAAGGATGGACAGATATCTTTATTTATCCGCCGTATCAATTTAAAGGGATTGATGGAATGATTACAAATTTCCATTTACCAAAGTCAACATTAATTATGTTAATTTCATCTTTAGCAGGACAAGATGCTGTGATGAATGCTTATAAAATTGCAGTTGAGGAAAAATATCGTTTCTTTAGTTTTGGGGATGCGATGCTAATTATAGAATAAAATGCAACTAAGATAGTTAAAGTGAGGTGCCAATCTTGGCGATTAAATATGAATTAATACATGAATGTAAACAATCAGGTGCGCGTTATGGAAAATTACACACACCACACGGAAGTTTTGAAACTCCTGTTTTTATGCCTGTTGGAACATTAGCAACGGTTAAAACATTATCACCAGAAGAGTTAGAAAAAATGGGAGCTAAAATTATTTTAGCGAATACATATCATTTATGGTTACAGCCTGGTGAAAAAATTGTGGAAGAAGCCGGAGGGCTTCATAAATTTGAGAATTGGGGCGGAGCTATTTTAACTGACTCTGGTGGATTCCAAGTTTTTAGCTTAAGTAAACTACGTCAAATCTCGGAAGAAGGAGTAACCTTCCGTGATCATCGTAATGGAGCACCATTATTTATGTCACCAGAAATTTCTATCGGTGTTCAGAATTCATTAGGGGCAGATATTATCATGTCATTTGATGAGTGTCCACCATATCCAGCCACTTATGACTATATGAAAGATTCAGTAGAACGTACGATTCGTTGGGCAGAGCGTGGGAAAAATGCTCATAAAAATCCTGATACGCAAGCGTTATTTGGGATTGTTCAAGGTGGGGAATTCCCAGAACTTCGTAAATACTGTGCTGAAAAGTTAGTTGAAATGGATTTCCCAGGATACTCTGTTGGTGGGGTATCAGTTGGAGAACCAAAAGATGTAGCGCGTAAGATGATTTCGTATACAACACCATATTTACCAAAAGATAAACCACGTTATTTAATGGGAGTAGGATCTCCAGATGATTTAATCGATGGAGCTATTTTAGGTATTGATATGTTTGACTGTGTGTTACCAACTCGTATTGCTCGTCACGGAACAGCGATGACTTCAGTTGGTCGTGTTGTGATTAAAAATAAAACTTATGAACGCGATTTTACTCCGTTAGATCCAAACTGCGATTGCTATGCTTGTAAAAATTATACAAAAGCATACATTCGTCACTTGATTAAAGCGAACGAATCATTTGGACAACGTTTAGTGTCTTATCATAACTTACACTTCTTAATCAACTTAATGGAACAAATCCGTGAAGCCATCAAAAACGATCGTTTACTAGACTTCAAAGAAGAATTCTTCGAACAATACGGACTAAACAAACCAGGATCACGCGGATTCTAATAAGAAAAGCGGGGTCCCCACCCTGACGAAGTCAGGTTTACTCCGTAGGTGGGGTTGTTCCTTCTTGAAGGGAAAATCTTATTCCATTAGACGGACTACTATAATGCGTAGAAAGTAGGGACCTAGAGTTTGGAAAGCTTTCCTCAATTACTGGGCTAAGAGGAGGTGGAAGCAACTGAAGAGTTGCAACAGCTTCTCGAACTTTACAAGCATTGTGCGAGTGTTGCTAGACAATAAAAAAAGCGGGGCCCCACTGATGAAGTCGATTTTTATCATGAATTTTGGAGTTTAAACATATTTATTTAATTTAGTGTGAAAAATAGAAAGACTTAATACTGAAAGTATGTGAATATTCTCTATTTTTTTAAGTGAAAGTTTTTTATAATAGAAGTGTAGGAAATCAACTACGATCTTATTTTTCATAAATTTTAAAATTAAGAATGGTGAAGGAGAGATGTTCAATGAGCGCTGATATGATTGTACTTATTATTCAATTTGCCTTATTAGGGGTAATTATTTATTTCTTTATGATTCGTCCAGAAAGTAAACGCCGTAAAGCTGTTGCATCGATGCAAAGTAGTTTAAACAAAGGTGACCGTGTGGTGACTATTGGTGGTGTTCACGGACGTATTCATGCATTAGAAGAGACGACTGTTACTTTAATTAATGATGAAGGTGCAAAATGGACTTTTGAACGTAGTGCCATTGCACGTAAAGCTGAGTAGTAATTGAAAATAAAAAAAGCATAGAACTAATTTTAGTTCTATGCTTTTTTTATTAATTTTTTTTAGTTCCCGGAAGATTAACACCAATCATTCCTCCAGTGACACAGATGACTAAGGTAATCACACAACGAATAGCAAATTTAAATGAAAGAGGTGATTCTACTCCAATGAGATAGTAAAGCAGGCTCAGGATAATCATCGTAGCCGCAATCATTAACCCAATTAACCAACCTTTTTCAGCGACTTGTTTGGCAACAACTGCAGATCCGATGAAAAAGATTGCAACGTATGAAGCATAAATTAATTTTTCTAATGCTCCAACTGAAAGCCATTCAAAATACGCAAAAGTAGTTATAAGTAACCCAAGTATGAGGATACTAATAACAATGAAGCTTAAACCGTATAATAATGCTCGTCCTAATTTTTGTGTCATATTCTCAACTCCTAATACAATCATGTTATCTCAATAATCAATTTATGAACGATGCGACAGGATTATGAGAATCATTAATAAAGTTAGTAATAGATTAAGTAAAAAGAGGAGGACGTTATGGATCCGAATTGTTATATTGTGGTGTATCGAACAACTTTATTTTATATTGTGTTGTTAATTGTATTTAAATTAATGGGAAAAAGGGAAATTGGTCAGTTGACGCTACTTGATTTAGTTGTATCGGTTTTAATGGCTGAGATTGCAGCGATGGCCATTGATAACTTGAATCGTCCCATTCATGAAGTCTTGTTAGCAATTGGTCTTCTAGGGGCTTTACAGTTTTGTTCCGCTTTTATTACATTAAGATTTAAAAAGGTGAGAGAGATTGTAGACGGCAAGCCCTCTATTTTAATTCATCATGGCATGGTTGATTTAGATGAGATGCGTAGACAACGTTATACATTTGATGATTTAATGCTTCAATTGAGAACAAATAATATTTCGTCTGTATTTGAAGTGGAGTATGCGATACTAGAAGCAAATGGTGAGTTATCTGCCTTTAAAAAACAAGAAACTGAATATAACCCATTACCAATTATTACGTCAGGTGGAATTGAAAAAGAAAATTTATTTTTAATTCAAAAAAATGAAGATTGGGTGAAACAAGAACTTGAAAATCAGGGGATTTTTTCGGTTAAAGAGGTGTATTATGCAGCTTATGATGGTGAGCATCTTCAATGTTTAACACGACGAAATCTCGATTTAAATGCAAAAAACGTTACCGAGCAGTAACGTTTTTTAGTCGCAATCCTTCTTTATCTCATGGAAACATATGTTATAATAAGAACGTTATTTCGTTTTGATGGATGTTGTCATTTTTTGTGTTGGAAAAAGTCCACAAATAACAATAAGAAATAGGTAAGCAATCGATACAATCATCATAATGAATATCATATTGAGAAATGGGTTTGTGAAGAAGCTCATAGTAGCGGATAGATATCGGCCCAGTAAAAAGGTAATCCCAATAATTAACGTTCCGTTAATTACAGCACGAAGATCCATACTATATCCGATTTTTTTATGAATAATAATATAATGCCATCCTGTGATAAAGACGATATTGAATAAAACAGAGATAATTAATCCGTAAATATTTAAAGACGGGATTAAAAGTAAGACAACCATCATGATAATTTTGATGATAGAGGAAATAAGTGTGGTCGTCATGGCACGACTTGCTTCATCAATGGCTTGTAAACTGGCTGTCATCGGCCCTTGGAAATAGTATAAAAGGAAAAAGGGTGCCATGATGAGTAGATAGTCTGATCCAGTACTTGTGCCATATAGAAGTTTCATTAATTCAAATGGGAAAATCATCAGTAAGACCGTATAAAGTCCACTCGGAAGAAAAGAGAGTTGAAAAGCTGCATTGAGATGCGAGTGGATTCGTTCGAAGTTTTTACTTGCAAAAGCTTGGCTAATCGGAGGTACAATCGATTGTGTGACAGCCATCGTAATAAAGGATGGCATCAATAGCATAGGAAGGGCGAATCCTGAAACGGCACCGTATAATTTGGCACTTGATTCACTAGTATAACCGATTTGGTAGAGACATTGTACGACAATGATGGGTTCTAGAAAGTGTGAGAAAGAACCGATTAAACGACTTCCAGTTGCGGGTAAGGAGATGGCGATAACATCTTTGAAGTTTTGAGAAGTTAATCGAGTTGGTAAGAGATTAGCACCACGATGGTTAATTCTCATATTGTTTAAGAACATCACAATTAAAATAAAAATGGAAGCTAATTCTCCTGCAATCGAAGCCCAAATTGTCCCGACAACGCCATAGATTACACCATAAGGCAATAACCAATTAATAAAGAAGATACAAATGATAATTCTGACAATTTGTTCAACAAGTGTTGAAATCGCTGAGGGATACATGTTTTGTTCCCCTTGAAAATAGGCTTTCAAAATGGACGATAATGACACACAAAATAAAAGGGGTCCGATTGAAATGAGGGGAAGATAGGTTCTAGCATCCTTTAATAAATAAACAGCTAATGGTTTTGCTGTGAAAAAGAGGATGATAGAAATTAAAAGGCTAGAGGCCATCGCAATAATAAGAGAGACAGATAATATTTTTTTCTGTCGCTTGTTTGCTCGTGAAATTAAGGTTGGGATGGCAACGGGAAGCCCGATACTTGCGAATGTCGTTAATAACATCAATGTCGGTGAAATTAGCATGTAAATACCAATTCCGTCTTCTCCTAACAACCTTGTCACAATAATCCGATTTATCATTCCTAATATTTTAGTAATTAAACCGGCTACAACGAGTATTAAAGTTCCTTGTGCAACGCTTTGTTTTTTCATAGTTATCCACCTATACTTAATTAATATTTCGATTAAGTCTATGATAGAATTTTATAAAATATGAAGGTGAGGAGATATTTTGCTTAAATCTAATTTTTTATGGCAGTGGAGTGAATCAATCGGGGAGTTAGAACTTGACTTTAATTCAAATCTTCGTGATGAAGTTAAACAACTCATTTTAAATCGTCACTTAGCGAGTGAGAAGAGTATTGACACCTTTTTAAGCGGTGAGGGTCCTTTATATGATCCCTTTTTATTTTCGGATATGAAAAAGAGTGTTGATCGTATAAACAAAGCAATTGAAAATCAAGAGCCAATTTTAATTTATGGGGATTATGATGCTGATGGTGTAACAGGAACTTCTATTTTAATGAGAGCATTAAGAGGGCTAGGAGCCATCGTAGATTATTATATCCCAAATCGTTTTTATGAGGGATATGGGCCGAATGAAGATGCTTTTATGCAGGCTATTTCAGATGGATATAAGTTAATTATAACGGTGGATAATGGAATATCAGGTCTATTAGAAGCTGATATTTTACCTCCTTACGGGGTTGATTTAATTATTACCGACCATCATCAACCAAAGGAATGCCACCCAAATGCTTTTTCAATTATTCATCCGGAATTAGATTCATCTTATCCATTTCATCAATTATCAGGAGCTGGAGTTGCCTTGAAATTAGCTCAAGCTTTAATTGGAGATGGGTTATCAGAAGAGTATTTTGCTATTGCAGCTCTTGGAACAATTGGAGATGTTGTTCCTTTAATTGACGAAAATCGTTATATCGTTAAACGTGGACTTGAGGCGATTAGACGGACTGAGTTATGCGGATTAAATGCGCTGATGAATGAAGCAAAGATAGATAAATCGGAAGTGGATGAAGTTAATGTCGGATTTGAAATTTGTCCAAGGTTAAATGCGCCAGGACGAATGGATGAAGCAGCGTTAGCAGTTGAACTTTTAATTAGTGATGATGAGATGGAAGCCGCTTTGATTGCAACACAAATTGAATCTTTTAACTTAGAACGTCAAAAAGTAACGCAAAAAGTATTAGATCAGGCAAGTACACTCATGACTCCAAAACAACTAGAAGATAAAAAAGTGGTTTTATTATATCAACCGAACTGGCATGAGGGGATTTTAGGAATTGTTGCAGGTCGATTATCGAAATTGTGGCAAAAAGCTGTCTTTGTCTTAACTGATGATCATGATGGATTTGTTAAAGGATCGGCAAGAGCGGTTGAGGGGTATCATTTATTTGATTTACTCAATCAAAATGAAGACTTAATCGAACGTTTTGGGGGACATGCGCTTGCGGCTGGGATTACGTTAGCTCCAGAAAATATTCAACCGTTAGAAGATAAGTTAAATGCTGATTTAAGAGGGATTAAGATTCAACCGATGCAACGGGTAGACTTAAATTTATCACTTGAAAAAATTGATCTTGAATTAGTTGAGGATTTAGCTGTTTTGGCGCCTTATGGTGAGGGCAATCGTCCTCCAGTGATCGGAATTGAGCAGGTTAAAGTTAAAAATATTAAAGCGATCGGAAATAAGTTACAACATTTAAAGTTTACGATTTATGATGAGGCTCATCAACTAGATGCAATTGCGTTTAATAAAGCGGATTTAATGATTTATTTAACGCCTGATACATTGTTTGATTTTATTGGAGAGATTAAAATTAATGAATGGAATGGAAATCGAACGCTTCAATTTCATGTCATGGATGTTAAATGTGATGAGTTCCAGTTGCTTGATTTAAGAAATAAGCAAGTTTACGAACAAAATAGGGAAAAGCTTATTCATGCGACTTTATATTCTGAGGTAACTGAAACATCAGAAATAAGTACGTTAATCATCGATAAAATTCCAAGCTCTAAAGAACAGTTGTGGGCACTTATAAAAGAGCATCCGATTCAAAATATCGTTTTAGCTCCTTTACCAAATCACGTGACATTTGCACCGAGAGAAAAATTTATTACCGTGTATAAGCTAGTCAAACAACACAGTCCAATTCATTTAAATGATCAAATGTATAGTTACTTTATGCGCATTGGAATTAGTAAAAATGAATTATTATTCATTTTGCAGGTGTTTTTTGAGATAGAACTTGTTATAATAAAAAATGGTTCGGTTTTTTCAACCGATTATCAGATGAAGCGTGATTTATCAGAAGCTCCAACGTATCAGTCTCAACAATCAAAGCTTTTGATGCTTGAATTTTTTGAATTGACGACGTGGAGTGAATTGAAGAACAGTTTTATTAACGCTAGGGAGGAAATAACTCATGAATCTTAAAGATTATGTTGCAAACGTACCTAATTTTCCAAAGGAAGGTATTCAGTTTAAAGATATTACACCGTTAATGGCAGACGGAGAAGCATATAACTTTGCAACATCTCAAATGGTGGAATTTGCAAAGGCACAAAACGCAGAATTAATCGTTGGACCTGAAGCTCGTGGATTTATTTTTGGATGTCCAGTTGCAAATGAATTAAAAATTGGATTTGCGCCTGTTCGTAAACCAGGAAAATTACCTCGTGAAACAGTTTCATTTAACTATGATTTAGAATATGGTTCAAATACATTATGCATGCACAAAGATGCCGTAAAGCCAGGGCAACGTGTTTTAATCGTTGATGATTTATTAGCAACAGGTGGAACAGTTGAAGCTACGATTAAAATCATTGAAGAGCTTGGTGGTATTGTAGTTGGATGTGCTTTCTTAATTGAGCTTGTTGATTTAGATGGGCGCAAACACTTAGGAAATTATGACGTTTTCTCATTAATGCAATATTAATTTTTAAAAATATAAAAGATTAAGTAGAGTTGAAGCAATTATTGTTGCAATTCTACTTTTTTTTATGTTAAAATCTAAAAAAAGTATGTATCATGCTAAAATAGTATTGATTATGTTAAGTTTTACGGTTTGTGATAGATGTTGATTTGGTCATCATCTTTTTTTTCACCTAAAATAATTCGAAAATATCATTTTTTTTGAAACAAAAGATGATTTTAGATTTATAATAAATTAAGTATATTAAATGGTAGGAGTAATAATTATGTACCAACTAAATGGGTATGACATTTCAATTGACCATGTTTTAGAGCAAGCTAAAACATATATTAAAAAACCGGATAGTATTGCCATCATTGAAAAAGCGTTTGAACTTGCGTATCAGCAGCATAAGACGCAATTGCGCAAATCAGGGGAACCGTATATTATCCACCCCATTGAGGTCGCTTATATTTTAGCGAAGTGGCAAACGGGACCTCGTACCATTGCTTCAGGGCTTTTACATGACATTATCGAGGATACAGATATTACAAAAGAGGAAATAGCTGAACTCTTTGATGATGAAATTGCCAATATTGTAGATGGTGTGACAAAGTTAACAAAATTATCTTATAAATCAAAAGAAAAACAGCAGGCTGAAAATCATCGTAAAATGTTACTTGCGATGAGTAAAGATATTCGTGTTATTTTAGTTAAATTAGCTGATCGTTTACACAATATTCGTACGCTTAAGTTTTTAGCGCCGGAAAAACAATGTGCGATTGCTCATGAGACGATGGAAATTTATGTTCCAATTGCACATCGTTTAGGGATGTATCGTGTTAAAGCTGAACTTGAGGATACCTCGCTTCGCTTTTTAAAGCCCGAAGATTTTTATCGAATTGCTCAGTTAATTAAACAAAAGAAACACGAGCGAGAAGCACAGATAAAAGAAATGGAAGACGAGATTAAATCAGCATTA
>NZ_CALIOS010000062.1:0-1126 GCF_938044715.1 uncultured Turicibacter sp. | reverse complement strand
CCTGAATTATATAATTAAGTCAGACAACTGGTAAACGTATTTAATGGTAATAAAAAAGACATAGATGGTACACTTAATTCATCGCCAAACAAATTAAGGAGTTTTCATCTATGTCTTATCATCATCTTAACATAAATCAGCTGACAAATATAGAGTCAAATTATTATTTAGGAGTTAACGCTCGTGAATGTGCACGTCGCATGAACATTGGAAAAGACAAAGTGTATCGCTATTATCGCTTATTCAAACAAGGATTAACAGTTGAAGAAATCTACTCCACTTACAAGCAAAATAAAAAGCGTTGTGGGAGAAAAGAACGTGTGTTATCAGAACAGAAGTTAAAGAATATTCATGAGTTATTAGGTCAAGGGTGGTCATTAGATGCTATCGCGGGTCGTGATAAGATCATGGATCACTCAGAAAGAGTCTCGACTAAAACATTATATAAGCTTGTTAAAAATGGAGTCATTGACGCTAAAAAGCTCCGTCGAAAAGGAAAGAATAACCCTAAAAATCACAAAGAAACACGTGGGAGAATTAATGATTGTAAAACCATTCATGAGCGAGATAAGCAGTATCCTAAAGCTTCGATGAATCAAGAATATGGGCACTTTGAAGGGGATACCATTGTCGGTAAGAATCGTGAATCAGCCATTGTCACTTTAGTTGAAAAGAAAAGTAAATATATCGTACTATTAAAAGCAAGTCGTAAGAGTCAAGATGTCAAAGATGCGACATTAAATTGGCTAAATGAACAAGTTGAAATCGACATCAAAACAATAACCTTTGATCGAGGAAAAGAGTTTTCTAGATGGAAAGAAATTGAACAAGAAAGCAAGATACCTCTTGAGATTTACTTTAGTGATCCAGGAGCACCAGGACAACGAGGATTGAATGAGAATTCAAATAGTATCGTTAGACAAGATCTACCGAAATCCACGGATTTATCCGTACATTCACAAAAGAAATTAAATGAAATTGCGATGAAATATAATCGTGTACCCAGAAGATCTTTAAACTATTACACACCAGAAGAAATCATGAAAAAAGCAACTGGATTAGATTCACTCCTTCCAATTGCTTAGTTTGTGATGAATAATTGTCTGATTTAAATTGACAACTCAGG
>NZ_CALIOS010000061.1:0-8874 GCF_938044715.1 uncultured Turicibacter sp. | reverse complement strand
TTCATTGTAATAGGTTACAAATTAATCAGCAACACTATTTGACAAAGAACCCAAAAAAAAACAGTATTGAAGTAGAATGCTACTTCAATACTGTTTTACTTAACTTCTGTTTGTTCAATAAAATTATCACTTAACGCACGTTCTAATGCTTTGACATATGAACAATTACAGTTATCACAATTATTACAATACATGACATTGCGTAACTCACGCGGTAAGAAACAACGAATTTCTTCATCGTTATATCCAATTTGAAGACGATGTTTATCGACAATAATCGGGCGTCTTAAAACACTTGGATTCGCAACGATAAAATCTAATAACTCATTAATTGTCATTTCATCTGCATCTAAATTGTTTTCTTTAAATGCTTTTGAGCGAGTTGAAATAATATCTTCAAAACCATTTTCCGTTTTTTCTAAAATATTTTTTATATCTTCTCTTGTAATCTTTGTGACAAAAAGATTTTTTTCAATATATTTAATCCCGTATTCATCTAGCCATTTTTTAGCTTTACGGCATGAAGAACAACTTGGCGATGTATAAATTTCAATCATTTATTATCCCTCCACGATAGTCAAGCACTATCTTCTCTATTGTACAATACACATTAAAGACTGACAACGTATAATATTTAATATTATTAGTTTTACTCCAGCTAGAACTGTTATACATGTCCTATTTCTACCTATTTGTCAAATGATATGATTTATTTCTTTAAAATTGTATCGAACTCATAAGGAAAATACAAGTAAAATATAAAAAATAAATTTAGTTATAAAATAATAAATATTGTTAATCCACATCAAACAACATTTTTCCCAGATAAATACAATTCAACGAACTAAAAAAGGATACATCGATTGTTCTAGATAAGTTTTTCACATTTAGAAAACTTTTACTTTACCTAGCAATTGCCTGTGGCAATCTACGCTTCAACTACTAGATTCATCCACAAAACATCGGATTTCTTCCTTTATATCCAAACAGTTGAGAAAAGTTCAGAGCTCGTTTTACTCGCTACTTAACCTCCGAATCTAATGTCCATCCTTTTATCATGATGCGTTAAAACTCCTTAAAAGGGGCACCATCTACTAATGGCTTGAAGACTAAGTCTGATTATAAAATGATGACGCTTTTCCCGTTTGTATATAGTAAAAAGATGTATCTAATTCGATACATCTTTTTATGATTAAGTTATCGTTCGTTTTGCCAAGTTTTAATTTCTTCAGCTGTTCCAAGGACAAAGTGTCCAGGACTAACTTCTGTCCACTCTCCTGCATAGTAATCCACTTTAGATTTATCATAGACAATACGTTGACGATTACGTTCATAATTTGGATCTGGTAAAGGAATTGCTGATAATAATGAACGAGTATAGGGATGAATCGCACGCTCATAAATATCTTCTGCACTTCCAAGTTCAACTAAGCGTCCTAAGTGCATAACACCAATACGGTCTGAAATATATTTAACCATTGATAGGTCATGCGCAATAAATAAATACGTTAATCCAAATTCTTTTTTAAGCAAGTTCATTAAGTTAACAACCTGTGCTTGAATTGAAACGTCAAGCGCTGAAATTGGCTCATCCGCAATAATAAACTCTGGATTTGTCACTAAGGCACGAGCAATCCCAATACGTTGACGTTGCCCACCTGAAAATTCATGAGGATAACGTCCAGCATGATCTTTACTTAATCCAACTGCTTCTAAAATTCGATAAACTTTTTCTTCACGTTCTTGTTTTGTTTTAGCTAATTTATGAATGTCAATTCCCTCGGCAATAATGTCGATCACACGCATACGAGGATTTAAACATGCCATTGGATCCTGAAAAATCATTTGCATTTTTTGACATACTTCAGCTTTCTCAGCTTTTGATAATTTTTTTGCAATGTTTTTTCCTTTAAAGATAACTTCTCCAGCTGTTGGTTGATATAAACGAATAATACTACGTCCAGTTGTTGATTTTCCTGAACCTGATTCTCCAACTAAACCAAATGTTTCACCTTTATAAATTTTAAATGAAATATCATCAATGGCTTTAACTGTGATATGACGATTAATTTTAAAATACTGTTTTAAATTTTTAACTTCTAATAAAACTTCACGTTCTTGATTACTCATGATCATATCCCCCTTTAGCACGAAGACGTAAAACAGCAGCTGGTGGTGTTACTTTAGGAGCTTGTTCATGTAATAACCAAGTTGCTGCATAATGAGTATCACTTACTTTAAACATGGGTGGTTGTTCCTCAAAATCAATCTTTAAAGCATACTCACTACGAAGTGCAAAAGCATCTCCCTTTGGCGGCGTTAAAAGGTTAGGAGGTGTTCCTGGAATGGCGTATAATAACTCCTCTTTTGTATCTAAATCAGGCATTGACGCCAATAATCCCCAAGTATATGGGTGACAAGAATTATAGAAAATTTCATCACTAGTTCCAATTTCACAAACACGTCCTGCATACATAACAGCGACACGGTCTGCTACATTCGCCACCACTCCTAAGTCGTGCGTGATGAAAATAACAGCAACATTTGTTTTAGCTTGAATTTCTTTAATCAATTCTAAAATCTGTGCTTGGATGGTTACATCAAGAGCTGTGGTTGGCTCATCACAGATTAAAATACGAGGATTACATGCTAAGGCAACTGCAATAACGATACGTTGACGCATCCCTCCTGAGAATTGATGAGGATATTGCTTCATACGCTTGTCTGCATCACTAATTCCAACTAAACTAATTAATTCTTCTGCACGTTTTTTTGCCTCTGCTTTCGAACATTTTTGATGTTTAATAATCGGTTCCATGATTTGTTTTCCAATCGTCATCGTTGGATTTAATGACGTCATTGGATCTTGGAATACCATGGCAATCTCTTTACCACGAACTTGATGATATTCACGCTCTGTTAATTTGGCTAAATCAATTTGTTCCCCTGATTCTTTTGTATATAAGATCGATCCATCTGTTACTTTACCATTTTCAGCAAGAATCCCCATAATGGCTTTTGATGCAACTGATTTCCCTGATCCTGATTCTCCAACGATCGCTAGAGTTTCGCCCTCATGTAGAGTAAAACTCACACCACGAACTGCAGAGACAGGACCTGCAAATGTATCGAATGTAATAGTTAAATCTTCAACATCTAAGATTTTCTTCATGTATTCGTCACCGTCCCTTTCTATTTACCGCGTAAACGTGGGTCTAACGCATCGCGAAGACCATTCGCTAATAAGTTAATCGCAAGCATTAAATACACCATAAAGAATGATGGAATAATCATTAAATATGGATAACTTGTCATAACTTTATTACCGTTACTTAATAATACCCCAAGTGATGACATTGGAATTGGAAGACCTAAACCAATGAATGATAACATCGCCTCAGTTGCAATAGCTCCTGGAATCGAGAAAGTTGCCATAACAACTAATTGTCCGATAATATTTGGGAATAGGTGTTTGAAAATAATACGAGTACTACTTGCTCCAAGTGTTGTTGAAGCCATAACGAACTCTTGATCTTTTAATTTTAAATATTGAGCACGAACGACACGAGCAACTGAAATCCATCCTGTTAAACTCATGGCGATAATTAACGTAATAAATGATGCCTGTACATTAGATAATTTTAAATGTAATAAGCTCTCTATCCCATCAATGAATGGATCTCGAATGGTAATAAAGATAATTAAAACAACGGTTGTTGGAATACTTCCCAAAATCTCTGTAATACGCATCATAACGTTATCAATAGCAGTTCCTCCATAGAATCCAGCGATTGATCCGTATAAAATACCAATTGTAAAGTCAATAATTAATGATAAGAATCCAATTAATAAAGAAACTTGAACCCCTGTCCATAAACGAGTCCAAACATCAAAGCCTAACTCATCTGTACCAAAATAGAAGTATAAATGTTCAATATTGTTTTTAACATAGACATTGACTTTAACTTTTAGCATCTGAACACCATATTGGTCAACGCTACTACTAATGAATTCAAATGAATCTAAATCACTGTACGAAGAGTATTCACTCATTAACTCACTAACAGGTACCGTTTCAGTTGTGCTTGACCCCGTTAACTGAATGGTTACTTCTTTATTTTCTCCCTCACCTGTCCATGAAATAATTTGATAATCATATGGATGATATTTAATTCCTAAGGCTTCAACAAACTCAGCTTTTGTTAAAGGTGAATTTAATTTACTAATGTCTTCAGGTAAATTACTTCCGACCATTAATTCTAGGTTTGTTAAGTCTTTTTTCATTGTTCCATCCGCAATTCCAAGTTTTTCAATTCCTGGAATACGAGGCGGTAAATAATTCAAACGACCTTTTTCAATTGCAACGCCAGTCGATTCTTCAATAATGATTGGAGTTTGATCATAACGAACAGCATTTCCATTTGAGTGTTTTGGTCCAATCATTTGTGCTAAGAATGAAACAACAACTAAAAGAATAATCGCATATAAAGAAATAATTGATGGCTTATTTTGGCGTAAACGGCGGAAAGCATCTTGCCAGAAGTTTAAACTTTCTGTCTTGATTTCATCCCCTTTTGCATGATTTAACTGCGCACGCTCAAATAATTCTGGATCAAATTTCTTAGAAATCATTATTTTCCACCTCCTGCAAGACGAATACGAGGGTCAATAATTCCGTATAAAATATCGATAATTAAGATGACAACAACGTATAAGAAACTATAGAAGAAAGCAATTCCAAGTGTTAAGAAATAGTCATTCATTGTAACCGCATCTAACATTAACTTACTTAATCCTGGTACTCCAAAGAATTGTTCAATAACTAAACTTCCTGTCATAATCGAAATTAACATCGGTCCAATAACTGTAATAACCGGAATTAAGGCATTACGTAAAGCATGACGTGTAATGACTTGTGATTTTGTTAATCCTTTTGCACGTGCTAAAAGAATATAATCTGTATTTAATACTTCAATTAATTCACTTCGCATATATCGCATTAATGATGCAATAACTGGTACTGCTAACGATAAGGATGGTAAAATTAATGATTTAAATTCTGCTAAACGTGTTACCCCACGAATTGGGTCGTATGATTGGTAAAGATAAGGTAACCAACCAAGTTTATTACAAATAAAATATTGTAAGAAAGATGCTAAAACGAAGGATGGAATCGAAACCCCTAGTACAGCAATAATCGTAATTAAATGATCCCAAACCGTGTTTCGGTTCATTGCGGCAATGGCTCCAAGGATAATTCCGACTGTTACCCCAACTACTAAGGCAATAGCCCCTGGTTTAATCGTATATGGAATACGAGATAAAACTAAATCCGATACTTCTTGGTTCTGTAACTTGAATGATGTCCCAAAATCTCCTTTTAACACACCTGTCATATAGCGTGTATATTGCACTGGAACTGGATCATTTAATCCGTATTTATTTTCAAGAATTGTCTTTTGTGCATCTGATAACTTTGGATCTTCAAAAGGTCCACCAGGCATCAGCTGTAATAACAGGAAGTTAACCGTTAAAACTAAAAATAGTGTGATGACGATATAACCAATACGTTTAATAATATATTTAAACATATTTTAACTCTCCCCTTTCTTTTTTAAGTTCAATATGTCTCCCACAACTAGCTATCATAATTTTTTGATTCTTATTAAAAAATAGATTTAAAAAGATTAATACGCATTAACTTTTTTTTAAATCTATTTTTTAAGCTAATTGATTTTAAATAAGCATAAGACTAAATGATTAGCCTTATGCTTGCTATTTGCTATTGAATAAATAGAATTTTTCAGTTATTCAATAGCTGTTTTCATGTTTTAAAACTTAAAATTTAATTCACTGAGCTAGAATGATGACTTTTTTAAGCGTCATTTTTACTCAGCAATATCTGTCCACTTGAAGAAGTAGTCAGGTCCTACTTGTTGTGGCCAGTAATTTAATAATTTAGGATCGCGTAATCCAACACTTCCTCGTTGATATAAAGGAATGAAGGCTTGATCTTCACCTAATAAGATTTCTTCTGCATCTGCTAATGCTTTAAAACGTGCTTCTAAATCAGTTACTAAATCACCTGTTTTAGCTGCAGCGATTAATGCATCATATTCTTCATTAGAATAACCTAATTTATTTTGACCATTTCCAGTTGTAAACATATCTAAGAATGTCATTGGATCTGCATAATCAGGAGACCATCCAGACCATACCATATGGTAATCACCTGAAGTCGAACGAGCTAACTTTTCAGCAAATGGTAAAACTGATAACTTGATTGTTAAGTTCTCGTCACCTAAATTAGCCTCTAAGTCATTTTTAATAGCTGCCCCAACTTGAGCGGCACTATCACCTTCGAAGATAATGATTTCTAATTCTAATGCTTGTGTAACCCCTGTCGCTTCACGAGCTGCTGCCCATAATTTTGCTGCTTCTTCAGGATTATAAGAGTTGTATCCATTTGCATTTTCTTCATTTACATTACGGAAATCTACACCCTCATAAGCTGTATCTGCTGGTCCGTAAACAAAGTTTTTAGGTACAAAGTAATCTGCTGGTAATGAACCATTTGCGAATACATTGTCTGTGATAAATGCTTTGTTAATTGCCATATTAATTGCTTTACGAGCATCAGTGTTAGCAAGTAATGTTTTCTCAGGAGTCATAGCACCTTTACCGTTGTTAACTTCTAAGTAGAACATTCCAGTGTCCCCATAAGCAACGGCATCTGGACGTGAACCATAAGTTTGAACGTTAGCACCTGATAAACCAATTGATTGGATTGATCCTTCTATGTATAATCCAACCGCTGTATTGTTATCGATACCTGGTACAACACGGAAATCTACACCATCTAATGCTACATTTTCACTATCCCAGTAGTTAACATTTTTCTCAATGTAGAAACGTTCAGAAATTTTCCAATCTTTAAATACAAATGGACCATTGTAAATAAAGTTATTAACATTTGTACCAAATTTATCTTCAGTTACTTCATTAACGAACGCTTCATTTACTGGGTAGAATGAAGGGAATGCCATTAATGATAAGAAGTATGGCGTTGGAGTTTCTAACTCTACTTTTAATGTGTACTCATCAACTGCCGTTACACCTAATGCATCAATTAATTCAGACATATCAGTACGTGCTGCATCAACTGATGCAAAACCTAATGCTAAAATTGCTTCTTCAGCTGAAGCCATTTTCACTTCTAAGTCAGCTTTAGCTTCATCATATTGAGCTTGTGCTGTTTGTGTATCATTATCTTTATAATCGCTTAATTTTAAAGCTTCTAAATCTGATTTATATGTATCGTAAGATACGATTGATTCTGCTAATCCTAAAGCATCATTAGCTCCTTTGATTCCTGCAGTTTGAATCATGAAGTTATATTGAGCACCACTTGTTGGGTCAATTAGTTTTTTCCAAGAATAAACAAAGTCATTTGCTGTTACAGGAGCATAAACTGATCCATCAGCTTTAACCCAATTTGAATCTTCACGTAATTTGAATGTGTAAGTTAAACCGTCTTCAGAGATTTCCCAAGACTCTGCAGCTCCCGGTTCAATTGATCCGTTTTCTCCAAATACTACTAATCCTTCTAAGATATTTCCAAGCATTAAGAATGAAGCTGAATCTGTTGCAGCCCATGGTACTAATGATGGAATGTTAGAAGTTTGTAATAGTTTTAACACTTTTTTAGACGTTGAGTCTGTTGTTTGTGATTGAGTCGTACTCTCAGTACTCGGTGTTTCAGTTGCATTTTTATCAGATGAACATGCAACTAATCCGAAGGCACAGAAAGCAGCAGCAAACACAGTTAATAATTTCTTATTCATGTTACTTCCCCCTTCAATTTTGTTTCCAAAATTGGAATATTTTGTACCATATTTTGATACTTGTTACTATTTTATAATCGACTCCCCCATTTGTAAATCCCTTTTTCTGGTTTGAAAGCGTTATTTGTTAATAAAAAATAAATATACTGTATAAATTCACTAAAAATACCCAAAATATAAGTTTAAATTTTATAAATTAAATAAAAATGTCCTGAGTTATCTTTACTTTCATACACATTACTGTAAATATCTGTTATAATAGTCTAAAAATTTCAGAGGTGATGAGCTATGACACAAAGATATTCAGTATTTTTTAAATCCATTGCATGGATGCTTGGCATAACGACCTTCTTCTTAATGACACAAAGCATCGTGCGTTTTAACATTTTGGGGGAAATTAAAAGTTTATTTAATCATTTTTCAGTAACAGACTTATCGTTAATTTTCAAACAATTTGTCAGCCATTTTTCACTAATCAATATGATTAACACATTATTCCTAGTTGCACTACTATTTTTCTGCATCTACTGCTTTAAATGGATTTTAGATCAAGGTGCTTTCTATACGTTCCAATATTCATGGCAAAAAACAAAACGTTATGTCCTCTTTTTCTTACCAAAATATTGGCCAACGAAAAAAAATATCGATAAACAAAACGACTATGATGAAGAAACGGGTGAAAAAATTTTTCATACCTTCGAAGAATTCTATGAACATAAACAGGCCTCAAAATGGGAAGACATCAATCAACTCCTTCTTTCCTCAATCGTTTTAGTTATTTTTACAACTATCATTTCATTCATGATTATCTAAAATCACCACAAATAGCGTTACAACTCGACAAAACTTTTTGTTTTAGAATAAGTTCAGATAGATTTTCATGTTTGAATAACTCTTTCTTCACATATGTCTTCAAGGATAGGAGACCCAGTATTAAATATTAAATTGATTGATATTAAAGACATTTCTATTTCCATACCTGAGTTGTCAATTTAAATCAGACAATTATTCATCACAAACTAAGCAATTG
>NZ_CALIOS010000060.1:0-4618 GCF_938044715.1 uncultured Turicibacter sp. | reverse complement strand
GAAAATGAAGCGAACTTCATCGCCTACCTCACCTGTATCGCTCACCCTGATGTTGATTTTCAATATTCAGGCTACTTAAATGCCTTAAATTATGTCAATCGTGCTTTAGCACTTGTTGATCGTGAAACACTCATCACCTTAAACGAAAAATTATCCGACGGTGTACGTCGTGATTTAAATGATCAACGCGATTACTGGAAACAATACGAAGGAAAAGTTGAAGAAACCTTCACCCAAATGAATCAAACGTACTTAAAACTAAACGGTGTCAACGATGGGGTTCAAAGTTATGGTCGTGTGGTCGACTTATTACTAGCGTACTATGAACCTATAAATTAGTTGACCTCTTGTTTCACTTTGCTTTTTGTGGTAAATTATGGTTAATAAAATAAAATGAAGGAGGCTCTAAATGAAAACATCTATTTTCGGAAACGATTTACCTGGTGTTTCAATTGTGTTAGATAAAGGAGAGAGTGTGTACACCCAATCAGGTGTTTTAGTAACTTTATGATATTTATTAATTAAAAAATCCGTACTATAAAATGATAATTATAATACGAATTTTTTATATTCATTAATTATTTATTCTTCTAATTTTTGTAAAATTAAAATCTAAGTCTTCATTGAATATATATACTCTTGGATCTTTATTAGATACACTAACTAATACCTTATCTCCTGTAGTTTATTGTGATGATAGTAAAATTCAATGGTTGATTTTTCATAAGGTTTTCCATCATCCTTAGTAATCTTTTTTTGATTTATACATTCCGTAAAATCTTTTTATGAAAAAAGATAATTTCTTATTTATTACGCATAGCAACAAATAAGAAATTATAAAAAAAGTGTACTAAATTGTACACTTTTTTTATGTGATATTAAAACATTTTTAAGGATAATAATACAAATAGTAGTCCTAGAATAATTAGGAATGAACTGCTTTTTTTAGTTTTATAATGTATTCCATCTATAATGCAAAATAATCCTATAAAACTTAATGTTAGCTTATTAAAAGTATTACTATCAATTATATTTGTAATAGTAAGTAACAATATAATAAAATAAATTATCCCTAAAAAAATATTAATTTTATTCAATACCACAATATCACTCCTTTTATATAGCAACTAACTTACAAGAAGTTGCAAATGATTTTTCTGGAGTAGTTTCAATAAGCGTATTTCCACTATCACTAACAATTTCTAGTTTTGTAATAGCGGTACACTTCCATGTTCCATCAAATTTTGCATTATGTTTAATTTTTGCTCGAGCATATCTTGTTGCTGTTGAATAAGTCACCGTATAATTACTATTGAGTACAGTGGCTGTTCCCAGAACTATGTATCCTAAAACTTTTCCATATATATTCGTAACCTTGTCAATAAGTTTTGCTCCTGCACCTAAACTTATTGTAATAGGTAAAGATGATGTATGAGAAAAACTTTGTTCTTTTACTAAAGTCCAATATGATGAACCCGATCCTCCACATTCTTCACCACAATTTAAATCTGCTCGGGTTTGTGCTTCATTAATCAAGCTTCTTGCTGCTTCATATTCATAATAAAATCTATCTTTTAGAGTAGCTTTCTCAACCCCTTCTAAGTTGTTCTCTAAAGTAGATGCAAATACTTGGATTCCTGTTGAATTAAAAACTAATCCTATCACTACTAATGCATAAATTAATCTCCTCATTCTAATCGCCCCTTTTTTATTTTGAATTCATTTTTGAATCTATAAAAAAATATATATTTCTATATCTTTTTCTTAAGTTCTAGTTAAAATAGTTTTGATATATATTTTTATTTCCAACATATCTCTTTTATTCTTCCTATTTTCATGTAACTTTTAGTGATAAGACTAAATCAACAGATTTTTATCAGGTATTATTTTTCTACATTTAATCACTTCTGACTAGACTCGTAATCAAACTTTGTTTTCCAATCGTAATTCATTTCATTCTGGATTTCAGTATCATACTGAAAAATTTCTCGATTAATAAATGTGCTGATCATCCCCATTTCTACTATAATCATTACGAACATTAATAAATTATTTCATTTCTATTCCCTCCCTGAATACGATTCATTTGTACTTAGGGCGAGTTCAACTTTTAATTTCCCTATAAATTCCATCGCCCTTAAAACAATTATAACTATCTTTCCTTCAAAAACATATTTAATTATTGTCACAAAAAAAATACATCAAAATGTGACATTTTTTGTAATATGAATTTTAAAATTCTTTCCCCCTCGTGAAAAATAGACACTTTAAGTGGCATAAAACTCACCTATTAATATCTTGTAAATATACTAATTATTTTTATATTTTTGATGTGGATTTTCTCCCCTTTAAAAGATACACATTAATCTCAAATTAAATAACATTAATTTTTTTGTAATAAAGAGAGGCTTCTCCCCAGTATCTCTATTCCATCTTTTACTTTAAAATATTATTTTCTTAACATAAAATCATGTTAAGGTGTTTTTGTATATTTATAACACATAATTGAATTATACTTGATTCTCCCAAAACAACAGACAGTTATTTTGGGAGAGCAATGTTTTAAATAAAGGTTGATAATAGAACAATAAAGAGGACAGCTTCTTATCCAAAAACTGTCCTCTTTATTTTAATGTTATGTAATTAGATTAGAGCTCTTTATTTGTAAATGTTAACGTTACAGCTTGAACTGAATTCATTCCTTCAAAAATATCGGGCTCAAAATATGAATCGACTGAAAAACTTCTCATGCTCGTCCCATTATCAAAAACTATAATAGCGACGGGGATTTCTTTATTGAGTTCAATGGTTTGAAAATCAGTGAGAAACGAATGAGTCGAAATCGCTGAATCAAAACCTAAATCGTCAAGGTCAACACGAGATGAAAATCTTCCATGTGAGCTGATCACGAAATTAATACTATGATCATCGTTTAGTGTCATGGCAAATGTGCCTTCTAAATGAGTGTTAGCGTCACGTTCGGTTTCAATCGAGATGCCACCACCTGATTGAACGTCTTGCCAATTCCCAGATTCATCTAATGAGTACAGATGAATCATTAATGATGTTGCCTCTTTTGGCGCATTAAATGATAGGAGCTGAGACTGATCCAGCAGGGCAAACGATTCTAATAAAGATTGATCACGTTCATTTAATGGATATGGACCTATTCCCATTTTTGTATCACTAAGATTTGAACAGGCACTCAATGATAGGATGGACATTATAAATAAACAGATAAATGCTAATTTTTTCATTAACTATCCCCCAAATTGATAAATTAGAAAAAGATATACGTTTATTATAAACAGTTTACCGAAAATTAGCAATAAATTAAGGGAGATTATCCTACTATATAAACAAAGGCTTTCTTGACAGAATATCTGCTACCGAACAAGAGATGTTTGTAATACATTAAACTTAGAATAATTCAAATTCAATTATAAAACATCTTAAAATATTGCAACTATGTTTCTTGTAAACGAAAGTTATCGTTAATTCGTTTAATGTTTTTCTAAAATAAAATTAATTAAAAGGTTGCCAATGTTGGCAAATTGTCGGCATTGCCTACATCCATAAAGAAAAAACAATAAATAACGAGCACTCTATTTAATACTATTATCTCCATCCGTTCAGTTATTAAACATGAACACATGTTTATTTAAGGCAATTGCTAGCGATAAACTACCTATTGATAAAGAGGGAACAGTTATAAAATGATAAAATAGACCTTCCTTGCATCCCTCTTTTATTTTATTATGTTATTGAAATTAGTGGAATTTTTGATATAATAAACTTATATTCTGCCGAATATGCTTACTGATTGTGTGAATATTTACAAAAAAGACCTTATATAAACAAGGTCTTTTTGTTTTATTCCTAAATAACTTAAAACAATAATTATACGAGGTGAGGTTATGATACATAATCTAAATTATCTATTACTTGTGGCACATGAAGTCGAAGAAATAAATATTCTAGATAATCTTTTGTTTTCAACAACGCGATTATTGGAAAAAATATATTCCCTAACTGTAGCACTTCTATTTCTTTACCTTCTTTACTTAAGTGTTATTGCTCTAAAAATCTATATTAAAAAAAATAAGATTGATAATTAATGTTGCATTTGATTCAAAAACAAAAATGTAGCAAGTAATTAAGTTCATCCCTACCTTTTTTAACTCAATTGTATTCAATCCCCAAAACAAAAATAAGTTGTTTCAAGCAACTTCACTCTCTTCATAAGAAGAAAAAATGCATATTTTAGAATAAAACATGGTCACAGTGTAGTCGAAATTAAAACAACAAATAGCTTTTTATCACTCGTCATTAGTTATCCCTGTTTAGTGTGTCTTATTATTACAACATTTGTCATAATTTGGTATATTTCAGTCATACATCTTTCCACCTAAAGATGTATACCATTTTCTACATATAACGATTTATCCTCAAAAAGAGATACTCTCCCCAGTATCTCTTTTCCATTTTTTTAAACTTTACAATATTATACTCTTAACATAAAATTCTAATGGGGAGAGTTAAATAAATAAGGTAGTGAGTTAAAAACTTTGCTACCTTTTTATTTAACCTAATTATCACTAAAAACCAGTGATTTATT
>NZ_CALIOS010000059.1:0-1386 GCF_938044715.1 uncultured Turicibacter sp. | reverse complement strand
ACTGAGATTAATTTATAATAGTGAAATACATTTCTGCTTGTATATAGATTTTGAGATCATTAAAAAGAATCCTAAAATTTTGATTGGTCATTCTGATACAACAATTGGTCACTTAATGTGTTTTAAGGCAGGTCTTTCTAGCTTTTATGGACCGAGTTTACTCGCAGAATTTGCAAAAAATGGTGGTATGTTTGAGTATGCGAAGAACTGCGTTCAGAAGATGTTATTTGAAACTGATGTAGGAGGTGAAATCAAGATGTCTTGGAATTTGGGGAGTGAATACCTGCATTGCGACTATGAGTTATGTCATCAACGACGCTAAGTTGTGAAAAACGAAGGATCGAAGTGGTTGCAAGGAGGTGGGGGAATCACAGGACGATTGTTCGGAGCTTGCATTGAAGTGTTTGAGATGGCAAAAGGGATGAGTCTTTGGTCTAAAATTGGAAAGAGGTGATGTTATTTTTTGAGATGTCTGAGCATCAATCAGATCCCACTTTGTTGAAGTACTGGCTTCAAAATGATGGGTCAATGGGGAGTTTGCAACAAGTAAGAGGGATTTTGTTTGGGAAGCCGTACGATGAGAAGGATGAGTATGAGGTGGTCATTTATCAGGTCGTGATTGAGGAGCTTGGCTTACGTGATTGAATGATGGGTTACGATTTGAATTTTGGTCATAACTCACCGATGATGATTTTACCTTATGGCGGATTAGTAGAAATTGATGCCGATTGACAAAAAAATTTACTGTTAGAAGCATCTGTTCGAGTTTAAATTTCGACATTTATAAGAGGTTTTGAGTTTAAAATAGGTTATTTTTTTATTTGTGTACGTTTTCACAATGTTTCATTGAATATTTTTTCACAAAATCATTGTTCATTAATTCACAACATGCTATAATAAGTTCATCAAGGAAAGAAAAAATGAAATGTGCGAAAGGGGTTTTCTAGCATGAGAACTGAGAAAGAATTTATCAACTATATCACTGAGTGTCCAACAAACGTAAAAATTAGAGGGAATCGTCAAAATATCATTTTAACTTGTGAAGAAACAGAAGTAAAATTCCCGGTAGTTGATCATATTTATACACGATTTGTGTGCTCTTTATCACATGCAGAAGTACTATCAACAGGACGTTTAGAAGAATTGAGTGAGCAAGTTTTACAAGCATTAGCAAACGCTGTAACAGGACGTCGTGAATCTAGTTTTGACGTTACGTTCGAAGCATAAAAATAAAATAAAGGAAGAAGAGCAGATGGAGTTAAGGGCTCTTCTTTTTCTTGTTTATCTCATCATTTTTTTATGAAAAACAGGGGATAATAAATTATAAAAAATGGAAATTTAGAGTGAGCGATTGAAAGAAATTTATGGTTTAGTTGCGGTTGATTT
>NZ_CALIOS010000058.1:0-1709 GCF_938044715.1 uncultured Turicibacter sp. | reverse complement strand
TCCAATTGCTTAGTTTGTGATGAATAATTGTCTGATTTAAATTGACAACTCAGGATTCAAAAAATTTCTAGTGGACTATGAGTGACACATTAAGATTTATCTTTTCGATATTGCTTTAGCTCATTACATTGTAACAGGAGAGAAACGTGATGTCTCTTTTTTTTGATGCCATGAAAAAAGACGTTCCTTCATCAGCATCATCAAATATGATAGAATCGATGAACTTCAGTGCTACTTTTGTTATAGCAATGAAAAAGAGGCCACAAGGACCTCTCTGGGCGAAAAAAATAATAATTATAACGATGTAAAAGGGTAATAGTTAATTAGTGTTAGGTGGACCACTTGATAATGGTCGATTATAATCTTATTATATTTAGGTAAAAAAAAGAAAGAATAAGGTGTAAAAGATGTCTCTTAATGTTGAAAATCACTTTGTATTCTAGTATTTAAATTTTTATAAAAAAAACGCCATAGGGCGCGTTCTAGTATCATGATCGGTGAATATGTCAGTGATTAATTGCTCTATAATCATGTCTTCATTCATTTTATGAAAATTAAGCTTACCTCCTAAGTATATCATATAAAAAATTTTAAAAAAAGAATGTTTTTATGTCGAAAATTCAGATAATATGAAGTTAACAAATTAAGTAACACTAAGGAGGAATGAAGAATGTTAGAAAAAATGAAACAAAATAAAGGTAAATACGGAGCGATTGGAGCAGTGATTTTAACAGGACTCATTTCAGGTGTGGCTTTAAAATCGTTTAAAGAGAAAAGAAGAAATGCAAAGATGCTACAAGAATTGGAAGATGCAGCATTTGAAAATTTTGATATCTAAGATGTTAGAATCTATGCTACTGGATGGATTAAAAAGAAAGGTAGCATCTGAAAAGTGATAATGTGATATTGCTTTTGTACTAATGATGATTCTGTTTGCATTCCGATAGATTTAAGTCCTATTATCAAAAGATAACTTGAGAAAAGACACATAGTTGTGTCTTTTTTAGCGTTGATTATGAAATTTATTTGGTAGTTCTAAATTTTTATCGCAAATATATTGCTACATTCTTGTAGGTTGTGATCATAGTCTATCACTTACGTCTTCAAAGTATGGGTTTAACTCGTAGATAATGAACGCTTTCTGGCATTGCTTCGTTATGGGGTAAGGTTTTAAATCCATTAACACATTAAAATCATCATGTTTTAGAGACTTTAGAGCTTCGACTTTTAAAGTCTTTTTTTATTTTCTTAAGGATAGGTTTTTAGTTCTGGAAGGGGGAGTTATAGGCTCTTTGAGTTGAGAAGTAAAGAATTTTCTTATGAAATTTCGACAGAGCATTCTAAAAATAGGAGGGATTCTGTTTGTAATTTGGGTAAAAGCTCATCTTTTTAATGATATGAATCCATAGCCTTGTAGATTTACTTCCTGAAGATCGTTTATTTGTTATTTTTTAAATAAGTTAAACATAGAGTTAAATAGCAAATTAAACGAAAGTATGAGGTGTAAGGGATGCCAATTGATGTGACTGAAATATTACAATTTGCCGGAATCGGATTCTTGCTAGGAATTATAGGAATGGTTTTTAAAAAGTTAGACATTGCAAAAGACGTCAGTGAGTTAATTACACTTGCTGGTTACGTCTATATGCTTATTTTTATCGTACAACTAATCGAAATATTAATGACCAGTTTACGAAATATCTTCATGT
>NZ_CALIOS010000057.1:0-15933 GCF_938044715.1 uncultured Turicibacter sp. | reverse complement strand
TTTAAATCCGGTTCGAACGATTGGTTCTCAAATTGCAGAAGTAATCGTTAAGCATCAAAAACTAAATAAAGTAGAAGCAAAAGCGAAAGCCATCGATTTAATGAAACGTGTTGGAATTACAGATGCACAAAAACGATTTGGAGATTATCCGCATCAATATTCAGGGGGAATGCGCCAACGGATTGTCATTGCCATTGCTTTGGCTTGTCGACCTAAAATATTAATTTGTGATGAACCTACAACGGCTCTTGATGTCACGATACAGGCACAAATCTTGCAGTTAATTAAAGATTTGCAAGCTGAGTATGGATTTACAACGATTTATATTACGCATGACTTAGGTGTGGTCGCAAATGTAGCAGATCGCGTCGTTGTGATGTATTCAGGGCAAATTATTGAATATGGAGAGGTTGAAGAAATTTTCTATGAGCCAGCGCATCCGTATACATGGGCGTTACTTTCATCATTACCACAACTTGGAACTAAAGGAAATGAGCTCTTTTCTATCAATGGAACGCCTCCATCACTTTATAATGAGATTATTGGAGATGCCTTTGCCCCAAGAAATCAGTTTGCGATGCAAATTGATTTCGAAGAAGAACCACCATTTTTTGAAATTACGCCCACTCATTTTGCTAAAACGTGGTTACGTGATGAGCGTGCGCCAAAAACGGAAATGCCAAAAACGTTACAAAATTTACATGAAAAACTCGTGGCAATTTATGGAGAGGGCGCAAACGGAGGGGTGAACTAATGAGAGAACGTGAAGTTTTATTATCGGTCAAAGATTTAGAAATTAAATTTAAAGATTTTGTGGCAGTAAAAGATGTGAATTTTGATATTTATAAAGGAGAAACCTTCTCGTTAGTTGGAGAATCTGGATCAGGAAAAACAACCATTGGGCGTGCGATTATTCGTATTAACGACACGTCAAAAGGTGAAATTTTATTTAATGGGAAAAAAATTAATGGACGAATTACGCGAGATATGAATAAATACATTGTTAAAAATATTCAGATGGTGTTTCAAGATCCCGCTGCCTCATTAAATGAACGTGCGACCGTTGATTACATTGTTTCCGAGGGATTAATTAACTTTGGGATGTATGAAAATGAAGCAGATCGGAAACAAAAAGTTATTAAAGCACTTGAATCCGTAGGATTACTTCCAGAGCATGCCACGCGTTATCCTCATGAATTTTCAGGAGGACAACGCCAACGAATTGGAATGGCCCGTGCAATCGTCATGGAGCCAGAGTTTATTATTGCGGATGAGCCGATTTCGGCTCTAGATGTTTCAATTCGTGCGCAAGTGTTAAATTTACTAAAAAAATTACAACAGGACAAAGGCTTAACATATTTATTTATTGCGCATGATTTATCAGTGGTACGATTTATTTCTGATCGAATTGCGGTTATTCATAAAGGACGCATTGTAGAGTTAGCTGAGGCGGAAGAATTGTTTTTAAATCCGTTTCATCCGTATACAAAATCTTTATTATCAGCGATTCCAATTCCCGATCCTCGTCTTGAAAAAAATAAGCAATTAATTGTCTACACAGGCGAAGAGCATGATTATACGGTTGATAAACCTAAGTGGACTGAAATTAAAACAGGACACTTCGTATGGGCAAATGAAGCGGAAGCGCGTGAATATAAAAAGAATGCTAAAGTTAAATAAAGGGTCGTCTTAAAGGTCAGTTACATGTGTTTGTAGCTGACTTTTTTTGCTTTTAACAATTACAAGAAGAGGGAATACGATATAGTAAAGAAGGGGGGATAAGATTGAAACTAAAGAAATATAATCGGCAAAAGGCCATTGATTATGCAAGAAAATGGGCATTAGGACGCAATCCACTCTACCATGATTATGAAAATTATGGAGGAGATTGTACCAATTTTATTTCACAATGTTTACATGCAGGAGAAATTCCTTTTGATGTGAATGGGCGAGATGTTACACAAAAATGGTACTGGTATAGTGACCAGTCTCGAACTCCGTCCTGGACCTCAGCGAGACCTTTGAAAAACTACATCTTGAATAATAACAGAGAATTATCACAGAATTATGGGATTTATGCAAAACCTTGTCAATATGAAGAGTTAGAACTTGGAGATTTAGTCCAAAAAACAGTGAATGGTGAAATTACTCATACCATGATGGTCACAGCGCGTGTTTTTGATAAAAATGGTCAATTGATTGATTATCTAGTTTGTCAACACTCATATGACTTATTAGATTTTCCGTTGTCTCAAAAAGATGGAATTTTAAGTTTTATTAAAATAGTAGGTTATTATGATTGGTAATTTTGGATTATTTTTATTGAAATTTGAAGATATTTCAAATTGAATTCATACATGTTTTCGTGAGATAAAGTCATAATACTATAGTCGACCAAGTCGACAAGATTTTGAAAGTGAGGACTTAATCATGAGAAATAATAACAATGCAAAAAACAATGCAAAAAACCAAGCAAATGCACAAGCTAAAAACCAAACAAATGCAAATGTAGAATTCGCAAATGACTTTGCCAATACAAATGCAAAAAACCAAACAAACAAATTAGCTTCTCAATCAAATACTAAAAATAATTGCCGCTAGTTAGTTAGAATTTATCAAATTGGCAAGAAAAATGAGACAGATAGAGGTCTCATTTTTTTTATGTGTAAACTCTGAAAATGGAAGATTCACATGAAATTAACAGACATTTTTTTGAATTAGACACAAATAATAAGAGTGTCGAGATTCGACAAGAAAATGTGAGGTGTTAATGATGAGTCAAAAAGCGAAAAAATGTGAAGGTAATAATCAATGGGCAGGGCAAAAAGCAGCTGTTAAAGCTACTCAGTATCACGATAAAACCGAGTTTAGTAATGAGTGGGTATCAACGAATAAAGTAGCCGATTGCAATCACCCAACTGAAAAAGAATCACAGGGTGATCAAGAAGAGTCAAGATGTCATTGTTCACATAAGCATTAAACCGAGGAAATAGTAAAAAACGCTATGAGATTGGTCATAGCGTTTTTTGTCATTTTCTAGTATAATAAAAATTGACGACATGAAGAAAGGGTGAGGACATGGAATTATTTGTATCAGATTTAGATGGGACTTTATTAAATAAGCAAAGCGAAGTCTCACAGACATCACGCCAAATTATTAATGATTTAATAGATAAAGGGGTGAAGTTTACCGTCGCAACAGCCCGTACACATGCGACTGTTATTGATTTACTAGAAGGATTAAAGATTGAAATGCCAATTGCCATTATGAATGGCGTGGGGATTTTCGATTTAAAAAATAGAAAATACTTGGAGATTGTGGATTTAGCAAAAGATACCACAATGTCTGTTTTAGCCGTTTTTGATAGCTTAAAACTAGAGCCGATGATTTATGGAATTAAGGATGATCAATTAAGTGTTTATTACCGTGAAATTAACAATGAAGTCGCACAAGACTTTTATTTAGGTCGTTGTGATAAACCATTGAAAACATTTAAACAAATTCAAGACTTTACACCATATATTCAAGATGAACAAATCGTAAATATTTTAGTCTTTGATAAGCTTGAGTTAATCGAAGAGGCTTATCGTCAAATTCAATTCATTGAGGGTGTGAGTGCAACATATTATAAAACACGTACAGAGGGATTTGGCTATATGGAATTATATAGTGCAAATGCCTCAAAAGCAAATGGAATCAAAGCGTTAGCAAAATATGCAGACTTTAGTAAAATCATTGGATTCGGAGATAATTTAAATGATTTACCAATGTTTGAACAGGCGGATGAAGCATATGCTCCTGCAAATGCGGTTCCTGAGATTAAAAAAATTGCGACAGGTGTGATTGGTCATCACAACGAAGATGCCATAGCCCTATATTTACAAGAGCGTTATCATCAAAATAATCAATAATTAAAAGAGCTTGGTTAATCTTAAACCAAGCCTTTTTAGCAGAGATGAAAAATACAGGATAGAAATGGATACTATTTGCACAAGTGCATAAACTATAGTATTATATTAGTAACGCGTTGTAGTGGAGGAGGATGTTTATGGCGGTTTCGAAATACTATCGAATCGATGAACCAAATCAAGAAATTGGAAGTATTGAAATCCATTCACAAGTTTTTGAAGTGATTGCACATAATGCAACAGCAGAAATTGAAGGTGTTTCAAAAATGTTTGAAAGTATCTCACAATCCATCGCAGATACTTTTAATAGTAAAAAACATCGTAATGGTGTTGAAGTAGAATTTGATGAATCAGGGTTAACGATTGATGTTTATGTGAGTATTAAAGCCGGATATACCATTAATGAGGTGGCTGAAAAAATTCAGAAAAATATTCATCAAATGATTTATCATATGACATCAGTTAAAACACATGAAATTTATGTTCATGTCGTATCGATTGATTTTGACTAGTAAAATAAACCACTTTTGGTGGTTTATTTTATTTTTTTCTACGTTTTGTTCATAAATGTGATAAGATATATAGTTGAAATTGTAGAAAATAGTATACAATATAAAAGTAGCAACTTAGAAGATTTGAATAGAAAGAGGGATTTTTGTGATTCGTCATGTTATACGTCAATTTGCAGTACAAACATTATATCAAATGGAAGTGGGGCAACTGACACGTGAAGAAGCCATTGAAAATATTGAATTAATGGTGGAAAGCTTAAAAGAAGAGGCGATTGAATTAATGGCCGAAGAAGTGACACCTCATCAAGCATTACAAATGGAACAAACTTTTAAATTAGATGAATTCTATTTTGAGTTAGTTAACGGGGTATTAACACATAAAGAGCAGTTAGATCAAATCATTAATGATAACCTTCGTGGATGGAGTCTATCACGTTTAAATAAAGTAGATAAAGCTATTTTACGTCTTGCGACATATGAAATGAAATATTGTCAAGACACAGCAAAGAAAATTGTTATTGATGAGGCGTTAGAGTTAACGAAAGAATTCTCAGATACAGGAGATGGAAAAGCACGTAGCTTTAACAATAAAGTTTTAGATCAAATTAGTAAACATATTGCATAGGGTGTGAGTCAATTGGAGCAAAAGCAACCATTAACCGTCAAAGCATTAACCAAATATATTAAATTAAAATTTGACTATGATAAAAATTTACAACACTTATTATTAAAGGGTGAAATTTCAAATTTTAAACGTCATTCCAGAGGGCATTTTTATTTCACGCTCAAAGATGATGAAGCTCAAATTAATGCGGTGATGTTTGCCAGTGCCGCTTCGCAAGTTTCATTTATGCCAAAAGAAGGGATGCAAGTCGTTGTAAAAGGACATATTGCTGTTTATGAGGCTGGCGGATCGTATTCTTTGTATGTAAAAGAAATGACGGAAGATGGGATTGGAAATTTATATGTTGCCTTTACTCAAATGAAAGAACGTTTAGGTGCGGAAGGATTGTTTGATGCGAGATTTAAACAGCCCATCCCCCCTTTTCCTCATGCGATAGGTGTCATTACCTCTCCAACAGGGGCGGCGATTCGAGATGTATTATCGACCATTAAAAGGCGTTTTCCCCTTGTGAAGGTGTATGTTTATCCGGCTCTGGTGCAAGGAGAACAAGCAGCACCTTCAATCGTTAAATGTATTCAACAAGCAAATGAACTCAAACAAGTAGATACTTTAATTGTGGGGCGCGGTGGTGGATCAATTGAAGACCTGTGGGCTTTTAATGAAGAAATTGTGGCCAGAGCCATTTTTGAATCAAAAATTCCAATTATCTCTGCCGTGGGTCATGAAACGGACTTTACGATTGCTGATTTCGTCGCAGATCATCGTGCCCCAACACCGACAGGAGCAGCAGAAATAGCTGTTCCGAATGTCGTAGATGTTTTAAAACACTTGAATCAACTAAATGTGAGGTTAAATCACAATTTTAATGTTCAATTCGAACAAAAAAAGCAATGGCTTTCACAGCTATCGAATCATTATATTATGAAAAATCCTCATGCTTTATTTGAGCAACGTTTAGTTTATGTCAGTCAGTTAAATGATAAACTACAGTACCAATTACAACAACAACTGAGAAAACGTCAACAAATTTTAATGATGCATTCTAATCGATTGATTCAACACAATCCAAAGCAACGAGTGATGAATTATCAACACCAACTCGAATACTTGTCTAAAGCTTTACAAAGTGGAATGAATCAAGAGTTAGCAAATCAAAAACAACACTATGGATTACTTTTAACGAAACTCGACATGCTTAATCCCATGTCTATTTTGAAAAAAGGATACACGGTGACAACGAATGAAAAAAACGAAATGGTGACGAGTGTTTCACAAGTAAGTGTGGGACAAAAAGTAACCGTTGCCTTTGATGATGGATCATTTGTTGCAGAGGTTGATGAAATAAAATCGATGTGAAAGGGTGAATCTTAGTGAGTGAACCAAAAATGAATTTTGATGAAGCATTAAGTCAATTAGAACAAGTGGTTCGTCAGCTAGAAGCTGGAAATTTACCACTTGAGCGTTCAATCGAGCTGTATAAGCAAGGAATGTCTTTATCTAATGAATGCCACCAAAAGCTTCAAAAAATTGAAGCAGAAGTTGCAAAATTAGTTGATTCATCAGGAAATGTCACGGATTTCGAGATTCCGGGGGAATAGTTCATGTTATCAACTTATATTGAAACGAATAAAAAACCATTTGAAAAGGTCATGTTTGACTTAATTGAATCAGAACCTATCCCATCAGAATTAAAAGAATCGATGCTTTACTCGTTAAAAGTAGGAGGGAAGCGATTAAGACCTATTCTGTTATTTGCTGTGTTAGAATCTTTTAACCTCGCACCACAAAAAGGATATCACGTCGCAGCAGCACTTGAAATGATTCATACTTATTCCTTAATTCATGATGATTTACCTGCAATGGATGATGATGCATTGCGTCGTGGGAAACCAACCAATCACATTGTTTTTGGTGAAGCAACAGCTATTTTAGCAGGTGATAGTCTATTGACACATGCCTTTAAAGTCATTGCAGAAGACGAACGATTGACGACAAATCAACGATTATCGTTGATTCAAGCATTATCGTTAGCCTCTGGACCTATGGGAATGGTAGCAGGTCAAGTTCTTGATATGGAAGCTGAAGTTAAAGCAGTGTCTTTAGAACAACTCAAACAGATTCATGTGAATAAGACGGGGCGATTAATCGAATTTGCGATTGTAGCAGGAGCGATTATTGCGCAGGCTGATGATGAAGTCATTAACCAGTTGAAACAATTTGCGTATCATCTTGGACTTGCCTTTCAAATTAAAGATGATATTTTAGATGTTGAAGGTAGTACAGCTGTGTTAGGAAAAAACGTAGGAAGTGATTTAGTAAATGGAAAGAGCACTTATGTGTCATTAACGTCTTTAACAGAGGCAAAAAACATGTTAGAAGAAGAAATTAAGTGTGCTAAAGTAATCTTACATAACCTTCCAGTTTCAACAGCTGTCTTAGAAGCTATTACCGATTACATTAAAGACCGTCAAGCTTAATAAAAATGGGGGCGATTAGACTTAATCGTCCTTTTTTTGACGATTTATCTTCATTTATAATGAATAATGGATGGCTACTGGTGGGAAAAAAAGTCGAAGTGTGGTATGATGATAGAATAAAAATCAAATATGGTTATATTTGAGAAGAAAAGATTAATAATAAAGGTGAAAATGAGGTTGGAGTGATAGAGATGTATAACATCAAGGAGATACAAGATCCTACGTTTATAAAACAATTATCGAATCGACAATTGAAAATTCTTTGTAAGGATCTTCGTACGTTCTTAATCGATTCGTTATCTAAAACAGGTGGACATCTGTCATCAAATCTCGGGGTGGTTGAATTAACCGTTGCTTTGCATAAGGTATTTAACTCACCAGAAGATAAATTTATTTGGGATGTAGGACATCAAAGCTATATCCATAAAATCTTAACAGGAAGAGCAAAGGATTTTCCAACATTAAGACAGTATAAAGGGCTGTCAGGCTTTCCAAAGCGAAAAGAGTCAAGCCATGATTGCTGGGAAACTGGTCATGCCTCTACCTCTATTTCAGCTGCAGTTGGAATGGCTTACGCCAGAGATTTAAATGAAGATGATTATCATGTCATTGCTATTATCGGTGACGGCTCATTAACAGGAGGAATGGCATATGAAGCTTTAAATCATATTGGACATACGAATAAGCGTTTAATCGTCATTTTAAATGACAATGAGATGGCAATTTCACCGAATGTCGGAGCCTTACATAATATTTTAGGAACGATTCGAACAACAGATTCATATTTAAATACAAAACGTCAAGTCAAAGCTGTTTTGAAGGGAAATCAGGTGTTAAATGGTGTGATTCACCGTACAAAGGGAAGTGTTAAGCGATTACTTATTGGAAATACACCTTTTGATGCGTTAGGATTTAAATATTTTGGACCCGTTGATGGACATAATCTGAATGACCTGATAAAGAATTTGAATTTTGCTAAAAAAGCGGATAAACCGGTCCTCATTCATGTGAAAACTACAAAAGGAAAAGGATTCTCGTTTGCCGAACAAGATAAGCTAGGAACATGGCACGGCGTTGGAAAATTTAATAAACGAACGGGAAATGTTGCGGGAGATAAAAAAGAAAATCAAATTTCTTGGAGTAAATTGATTAGTAATGGGTTAATGGAGCTAACAGCGCACGATAAACGTTGTGCAGTGATTACACCCGCCATGATTAATGGGTCGGCATTAAATGAATATGCCAAGCGTTATCCCGATCGTTTAATCGATGTGGGGATCGCAGAAGAGCATGCTGTTACGATGGCAGGTGGAATGGCGACTCAGGGAATGAAACCATTTGTTTCAATCTATTCGACGTTTTTAAAACGTTCATATGATCAAATTCATCACGATATTGCGAGACAAAATTTGGATGTTGTCTTTGGGATTGATCGAGCAGGGATTGTTGGAGCAGATGGCGAGACCCATCAGGGGCTTTATGATATTGCAATGCTTCGTCCAGTGCCTAATATGACACTGATGATGCCTCGTAATGGGGAAGAAGCATACAATCTTCTTTATACCGCTTATCAAACGCCAGGACCATTTGCAATGCGTTATCCACGTGGTGATGTTTGGCAAGTTGATCCTCATTATCATGAGTGGAAAATGATTGAAATTGGATCTTGGGAGTGGTTAGCAACCGCTCAGGATGCAGTCATTGTTTCAATGGGGCCGGTTTTAAGTGAATTAGCTGAATTAGTTGAGGAACTAAAGTTAGAAGGCCTTCACATTGGATTGGTTAATGCAAGATTTATTAAACCGTTGGATTATAAAATGCTTGATGAAATAGCCGCCTTACAGGTTCCGATCATTGTTTATGAAGAATCAACGTTAATAGCAGGACTCGGATCAGCCATTTTAGAGTATTACAATGAGACAAACCAAAGGGTTGAGATCAACCGATTAGGAATTCCGGATATTTATGTTCAACACGGTCGTGTCTCAGAAATTTTAGAAGAACTTCATTTAACAATCGAAGATGTTAAATTAGAAGTGATGCGTAGCTTAAAGAAATAGGTCGGTGTAAGTTAATGAAAAAAGAACGAATTGATGTGTTATTGACACAACTTGGATATTTTAATTCACGTGAAACAGCTAAGCGTGCCATCATGGCAGGGCTTGTTTTAGTGGATCAACAACGAATTGATAAACCGGGAGAAAAGGTTCCAGTAGAATCAAATATTACTGTAAAAGGAAACGTTTGTCCTTATGTCAGTCGAGGTGGATTTAAGCTTGAAAAAGCCATTAAAGCCTTTAATTTAGATTTAAAAGATAAAATTATTATTGATATCGGATCCTCAACAGGAGGATTTACAGATTGTGCCCTTCAAAATGGTGCTAAACTCTCGTATGCCGTTGATGTGGGTTACAACCAATTAGACTGGAAAATTCGTCAAGATGAGCGAGTCATTTGTATGGAACGTACAAACTTCAGATATATGACACCGGAAAATCTAACGCATGGTGTTCCTGAATTTGCATGTATCGATGTTTCATTTATCTCATTAAAAATCATTTTCCCAGTTTTAAAACAATTATTAGCAAAAGAAGGGCAAGTGGCAGCGTTAATTAAGCCACAGTTTGAAGCAGGAAAAGATCAGGTAGGTAAAAAAGGAATTGTGCGTGATCCTAAAATACATATCAAAGTTATTCAAGAAATTGTGGATTTCTTAACTGCTTTAGAATTAAGTGTATTAGGATTAACTTATTCACCGATTAAAGGTGGCGAAGGAAACATTGAGTTTTTAGTTCATGTTGGAAACAATGAACAGTTGACAACTTTAATTACTGAAAAAGAAATTATTAATGTGGTAACGGAAGCTCATAGTCAATTATAAACAAAAGAAGCGAAAAGAGGGGAGATGCATATCTCTCCTTTTATTATTTTTGAAACAAATGTTTGTTTTTTTAAAAAACGAGAGTTGAACAAATGTTCTATTTTTGATATAATGTGAAACAAATGAAATGAATTTTGGTAAGAGATATAGCTTATCGTGACATAAGAATAAAATAAAGATAATTTGAACAATATAGTGGGTGATTATATGTTATCGCATTTATCAATTCAAAATATGGCCATCATTGAAGGGTTACAATTAGATTTAAATCAAAAAATGACGGTGTTAACCGGAGAAACGGGAGCCGGAAAATCAATTATTATTGATGCTATTTCATTATTGATTGGAGATCGTGCCTCAACCGATTTAATTCGTCATCATGAAGAAATGGCAGTGGTTGAAGGCGTTTTTGAAATTGAGAACAATAAACCGTTAAAATCTTATCTAATCGCACATGATATTCCATTTGAGACGCAATTAATTGTTAAACGTACCATTAAACGTTCAGGTAATGGCCAAATTCGAGTAAACGGAGAATTAATGACAGCCAATCAACTAAAAGAAATTGGTCAATATTTAGTGGATATTCATGTTCAACATGATACACATCGATTATTTAATCAAGATTATAATTATCAATTAATTGATAACTTTGATACATCTGATCAAATAGAGAAGGCTAATAAAGCGTATCAAAAGGCTTTAAAGGGGTATAACGGAGCGAAGAAAAAGTATCTCGATTTTAAAAAAAATGCAGATGAAATTCAAAAGCGAATGGATTTAATTCTTTTTCAAAAAAGTGAAATCGAAAAAGTCAATCTGAAAAAGGGTGAATTAGAAGAGCTTGAAGATCGTCGCCATATCATTTTAAATTCGGATAAATTACATAAATCATATACTCAAATTTTATATAATTTAAAAGGAGATGGCGGTGCCATTGAAAAATTATATGAGGCCTACAATCAAACTCAAATGCTTGCTAACATTGATGAAGAGTTAACACCTTCTGTTTCACAAATGGCGGATATTTATTATGGCTTAGAAGAGTTTTTAATGATGATTAATTCGAAGTTAGATGAATTAAATTATTATCCAGAAGAGCTTGACGAAATTGAATCACGATTAAATGAACTGCAAATGTTAAAACGAAAGTATCGTATGGATATCGAAGAAATCATGACCTACCATGCTCAAATTGTGGAAGAGTTGGCCCAAGTTGAGGATTTTGATCACTATGAGAAAAACCTTCATGAGGAATTAAAAACTGCTCATCGGGACTTAATTGAAGCGGGAGAGGTATTGAATCAACATCGTCAAGAAATTTCAGAGGTGATTAAGACTCAGCTGATTCAAGAATTAAATGATTTACAGTTATTTAATACTCAGTTTGATATTGCCTTTACACGCCATCAAACCGATGAAATAATTCAAGGATTTTATACGATCAATGGAATTTATGATATTCAATTCTTATTAAGTACAAATAAAGGAGAGCCAATGAAACCTTTAAACAAGGTAGCATCAGGTGGAGAGTTATCTCGAATTATGTTAGCCTTAAAAACGATTTTGAATCGTGGTCAATTCATTTCAACCATTATTTTTGATGAAATCGATACAGGAGTTAGTGGTCAAGTTGCTTCAAGTATTGGGGCAAAAATGAAAGAGATTGCCAAACAAAAACAAGTTTTATGTATCACGCATTTACCACAAGTTGCTTCACTCGCAGATTATCATATTCATGTCTCTAAACATGAACGCAATGAACGCACCATTACGTCTGTTAAATATTTAACACTCGAAGAGAGAATGCATGAGATTGCGAGAATGTTAAGTAGTGATAATATTACGGAATCGGCAATATTAAATGCGAAACAATTATTACAAAATCATTAATAAATATGAAGAATTCCTTTTTTTTGAGCGCTAGAGTAGAAAAATTGGAATTCTTTTTTTTAGATATTTGAGATTGAAAGAGCCATAATAATTTTGTAGTTCGTGTCGAATAAAGTTGAAAGGAGGCGCAATATGAATCAAAAATTTAATAAAAATTTAAAAAAAGTTTATAATCTTTTGATATTTGTCTTCTCATTAATCAGTATTGTCGCTCCTGCAAGTGAATATGCATGGGCCAAAACGGATAATGAACAACTTTTACACATTGATGAAAAACGAAAAATCTATGAGGTTTCTCATCATCGATTCGAAAAAACAAACACAGTGGCTTCAGTCGACCGATATATGCTTATTCCGGGTGGTGATGCCATTGGAATCAAGATTCAAACAGATGGATTAGTCGTCGTGGATACTTATTTAGTCAATACCTCTAATGGAGCGATTAATCCGGCTAAAGAAGCAGGAATTGTGAAAGGTGATTTAATTGTAGCTGTGAATAATCAAAAAATTACGACTGTTGATGATTATAAGCAGCAATTATTATTGAGCCAAAATAGTGGTCAATTGATCTTAACTGTAAATCGTCAAGGCAAAATTGAACATGTTACGGTTCATCCGGTGACGTCTACAGAAGGCGTCACCACGACGGGACTTTATCTACGTGATAAGTTAGCTGGAATTGGAACCTTGACATTTATTGATCCAAATTCCTTGAAATATGGAGCACTTGGACATGAAATTATTGATCAAGATACCAATCAGTTAGTGACGGTGAGTTATGGAGAAATTATAAACTCCAATGTGACAGCAATTCGTAAAGCGGCAACAGGTAGACCAGGTGAAAAAGTGGCTGACATTTTATTTGATCAAAAGTTAGGAACACTGGAAAAAAACAATAACTTCGGTATCTATGGTGTTATGGGAAATGCTGATACATTTAGTAAAGAACCGATGCCAATTGCTTATGCGAATGAGGTAAAAACTGGTCCAGCTCAAATTTATACTGTATTAAATGGAAATAAAGTTGAGGTATTTAATATTAACATTACCGAAGTCAATCCTCAAACACAAAAAGCTATTAAAGGATTAAAATACGTGGTAACGGATGAACGCTTGCTCAATGAAACCGGTGGAATTGTTCAAGGGATGAGTGGTAGTCCAATCATTCAAGATGGAAAAATTGTAGGTGCTGTTACTCATGTATTAGTTCATGATGCGACGATGGGATATGGTATTTTTATTGAGTGGATGCTACAAGAAGCGGGAATTGATTATTTAAATATTCAAAGTACAACGAATGTAGCTTAGCTAAATACCCAAATTCGACAAAATTCCACATTGTGAGGTGAATATTCGCTCTTTGTGAATAAAAGACAAAACATGATAAAAAATATTTGTCGAATAGAAAAAGTAAAATTTACAATATTTTAAAAATTTACAAGTAATCATTGAAAAATGTAAGGAACTGTAATTTAATAGTAATATAAACCGTAAAAAATTAGGGGGACAAGAGATGAGTAAATTAAGAGTTCTATTAGCGGACGACAATAAAGAATTAATTACTGTACTTTCAGAGTATATTTCTTTACAAGACGACATGGAAGTAGTGGAAGTAGCGGGAAACGGGAATGAAGTTTTATCGACATTACGTCAACGTGAAATTGATATTTTATTATTAGATGTTGTAATGCCTGATTTAGATGGTGTGAGCGTACTCGAAGAATTACGTGAAAATCCTTCAATGTATCGTCGTCCACGTCATATCATTATGTTCACAGCTTTCAATCAAGAAAAAATTATGATGCGTGCTGCTGAATTAGGAGCTTCATATTTTATTATGAAACCATTTGAAATTAATAAAATTGTTAAAATTATTCGTGACATTAACGTACGTTTTGATGCTGTAGAACCATCAAAACCATCAGTGAACGCCTTATACTCAAGCCGCCCTGTTGTAAAAGAGTTTGACTTAGAGGCTGAAATTACGAATATTTTACATGAAATGGGTGTGCCAGCTCATATCAAAGGATACTTATACTTACGTGAGTCAATTAAAATGGTTTATAACGATATTGAATTGTTAGGATCAATTACAAAAGTATTATATCCAGATGTAGCAAAAAAATATAAAACAACGGCTTCACGTGTTGAGCGTGCGATTCGTCATGCCATCGAAGTAGCATGGAATCGCGGAAATATTGAAGCGATCTCAAATATTTTTGGCTATACGGTAAGTGTATCAAAATCTAAACCAACGAACTCAGAGTTTATTGCGATGATTGCCGATAAACTTCGTTTAGAACATAAAAATAAAGTTGCATCTTAATAATCAAACAAAAAGAGTATTGACCGAATCAATACTCTTTTTTATTTTTTTCTTTAAACAACTCACGTTTAAAACGTTTTTTTAATATACTATCGCAGTGGTAAATCTAAAGAACAATTAGCAAGCAAATCGTTAATTGTTCTTAGAAAGGAGAAGCAAGCTAACTAAATAAGGAAATTTAACTAATGAACGTTATGTCTCTTTAATAGAATGGCTTGTAAACGTGAGACAATGAGTGAAAAATATATAAATCATCAGATTTTAACCTGTTCTTGTCCAGTTTGTCATGCAATAAAGCAAAGTTTTTATCCGATTGATTTTTATCATTATCCAATTGATCAAAATTCAGGAATTCCGTCAATTAATATTCCAGTTGAAATTTTACCAGAAAACAAATCATCAAATTCGCCGATGGTAACCGATTATGCTAATAGGAGCTCAGCATGGATAAGTGATGAAGAGGCAGTCTTTTTACAATATGCAACTCATCCTATTTATGAGTTTCGGGGAGTGTGGGTGACAACTGTTCGAAATAGTGACTTTCCAAATAAGGCAGTTTTTGAAGATGGAACATTCGATTTAGAGTTATTTAAACGTGAGTTTTTTTCAATTTTAAAGCATTGTAAATTATTAAATCTAAATGCCATCTTTTTTCAAGTAAGACCTCAAGGTGATGCATTTTACGAGTCTAAGATAAATCCATGGAGTGAATTTTTATCTGGACAACAAGGCGTAAGGCCTGATTGGGGAGATTTTGATCCATTAGAATGGATGATTACCATGACGCATGGTGCCGGTCTTGAATTTCATGCATGGTTTAATCCATATCGCTTAAGTTCTATTTCTAAAGAGGGAAATTCTAAAGAGGAATTGTTAAATCGCCTAGCTCCTAATCATTTTGCAAAAAAAAATCCACAATATGTTTATTTCTTTGACGGTCAAATTTTCCTAGATCCAGGATTTCCTCAAGTCCAAAAGCACGTGATTCAAAGTGTGATGGAAGTGGTCCAAAATTATTCGATTGATGCGGTTCATTTTGATGATTATTTTTATCCCTATTCCTATCTAACGATAATAGATGATGAACCTAAAGAAATAAGTTTTAATGATGAGAGTCCAGATATCGAGACCTATGAAACGTATCATCAACCTGGACAAAGTATTAAGCAGTGGCGTGAATATAACGTTAATTCACTGATTTATTCCTTGTCCTTGTCCATCCGTAAATACAATCGAGAAACAGGCAAAAGTATCGCATTTGGTGTGAGCCCGTTTGGAGTTTGGGCATCAAATTTTGAACAATCTGTCGG
>NZ_CALIOS010000056.1:0-22621 GCF_938044715.1 uncultured Turicibacter sp. | reverse complement strand
AAGATTAAGATTCGAGTTGTTTTTCAAGATGAGTCTCGTTTTGTACAAGTGAAATATTTGTTTTTTAAATATAAGATGGATTTAAATCCGATGATGAAAGAGCTAGAGAAAAACGCTGAGCTATCAGCTGATAAAATGAAAGATGAGGTTACAGTGAAAAAGGAAGAAGTCGTTGTTAAAACGAAAACGGTTGAACAGAAAGTCATTGAAGATTCCATGGAGTTAGATGAGAAGCCCAAGATAAAGGTGAAACGAGTTAAGAAAAAGAAGCGAGTTGAAAAAACGCAGGAAAAAGTGAGTCGCCCAAAATTAAGGCAGATGATTAGGAAGTTTAAATTGTTATTTAAAACGGGTAAACGAGTGCTTGTGCGCTTTACGAAAAAGATTAGGGTGCATCAGTTGGATTCAGTGATTCATTTTAGTGTAGATGATCCGATGTTAAATGGGTGCTTACTCGGTAGTCTTTGGGCCATGCAAGCCAATGTTTATGGATTTATTAGTCGTTATGTCAAGAAAGTTGACCACTATCACTTTGATGTTTTGAGCCAATTTAGTGGAAATCGTATTTTTGTTGATTTTACGTGCATAGTCTCATTTAAATTAGTCGATATTATAGTTGTCTTATTAACGTCTTTTAGAGATTTAATGACAATTTTAAAACTAATTCGTAAAGAGGAGGATTTATAGTATGGGTGAGCATCCAATTCATAATTTAATGAAAATTTCAATGGAAAATATAAAACAAATGGTTGATGTAGATACGATTGTTGGAAATCCTGTTAACACAGAGAGCGGAGACACGATTATTCCAATTTCTAAAGTTGCATTTGGATTCGCAGCAGGAGGTAGTGAATTTGAATCCACTACGAATACAAATTCTGATCAAAATCCTCCATTTGGTGGAGGTAGTGGTGGAGGAGTTTCAATTACGCCTATTGCCTTTTTAGTGGTAAATCAACAAGGTGTTGAAATCAAACATCTTGAGGAACGTACACATTTATATGAACGTCTTCTTGAACAAGTACCTAAAACAGTCAATAGTATTATGAACGAATTTGATAAAGATTCAAAAAAAGGCGAGTAAATCATTTACTCGTTTTTTTTTGTTAAAACATCTAGATGAATTAAGGGGGATGAAAAAAATGATAGAGCTAGGTAAGGTTGTGAAGCTTTTTATAATGTTCAAGTAAAAAAGTAAACGTTATAACATTTTTTGGTTTAGTGAGTGACATTCAATAAAAGTTGTAGTAAAATCAATTTGTATATCATGAAGAGGTGATGTTTAGTGCCAAGACCTGAAGTAATTGAACAACTATTTGATCTTGTCGATGAAACGTCGATGATCATCAGTTCCGAGTTGAAAATGAATTATTTACAAGCCATGTGTGAATCTTGTGGAAATATTATGTCACAAGATGTAAGTCAATCAGTTAACGAGGAAATTAGACAGGCATTAGAGAAGCAGTATTCTGATTTAGAGGAATTAGAGTTTACTCAAGAGGAAATAAGAAAAGCTCTTCAGTTAGCTATTTTGAAAGGATTAAAAGCCGAGCGTGTAACGAACGCGGTAATGACTCCAGATTCGATTGCCTTAATGGTGTCTTATTTAATTTCAAAATTTATTCCAAGTGCTAAAGAGATGACTGTCGCTGATTTAACAGTGGGAACAGGAAACTTTTTAACAGCCATTTTAAATCAGATTGATGTGGAGCCTCAGGCGATTTATGGAGTAGATGTTGATAAAGATTTGTTACAAATTGCATACACGCTTTCTGATATGCAAGAGCATGCGGTTCAGTTCTATCAACAAAGTTCATTAAAGCCGATGTTAGTTGAGCCACTAGATTTAATTGTTGGAGATTTACCGACTGGAGAAGTAGTAGACTCATCAGAGTTAGTTGACTTGGAGTTATCATTAGTGAGTAAGCAGGTAACGTATTTACCTTATTTATTAATTGAAAATCATCTCAAGTATTTAAAACCAGGTGGTTATGCTTTTTATGTCATTCCAAATGATTTATTTAGTCAAAAAGGTTCAACTGAGTTTCATCAGATGCTGACATCACAGGCCAATATTCAGGCATTATTACAATTGCCATCATCAATGTTTAAAAGTCATGAGTTAGGTAAGAGTTTATTTATCATTCAAAAAAACGGTGAAGCAATTCAACCGATTAAAGAAGTGTTAGTAGCCCAATTACCAAGCTTTAATGATAGAGAAAAATTTGGTCAAACTTTAAATCGTATTGATAATTGGATCAAACTTAATAAGTAAAAGTGGAGGGAATAGTCATGACTAAAATTTTATCAGTAAATGCCGGAAGTTCATCATTAAAATTTCAATTATTAGAGATGCCTGCACAAACCGTTATTACAAAAGGTTTAGTTGAGCGTATTGGATTTGAGGATGCAATCTTCAGTATTAAATTTGAAGATGAAAAAGTTGAAAAAGTATTACCAATTAAAGATCATAGCGTAGCGGTTCAATTATTATTAGAAGCGTTACTTGAACATAATATCGTAGCATCTTACGATGAAATTAGTGGAGTTGGACACCGCGTAGTTCACGGTGGAGAAAAATTCGGTCACTCAGTCGTTGTGACACCTGAAGTGTTAGCTGATATCGAAGCTTTATCAGAATTAGCACCTCTTCACAACCCAGCAAATGCATTAGGAATTAAAGCATTTATGAAAGAATTACCACATGCTGTTTCAGTTGCAGTATTTGATACAGCATTCCACCAAACAATGGATAAAGATGCTTATTTATATCCAGTAAAATACGAGTGGTATCAAGACTATGCAATTCGTAAATACGGATTCCACGGAACATCTCATCAATTCGTTGCAGAGCGTTGCGCTGAGTTATTAGAAAAACCATTAGCTGAAACTAAAATTATCACAGTTCATATCGGAAACGGTGGGTCTTTAGCAGCTGTTAAAGGTGGACAATCTGTTGATACAACAATGGGATTCACTCCACTTGCGGGAATCATGATGGGAACTCGTTCTGGAGATATTGATCCAGCGATTTTACCATTCATTATGGAAAAAGAAAATTTAACAATTGACCAAGCGGTTAATGCATTAAATAAAGAGTCAGGATTATACGGAGTATCTGGAGCATCTTCAGATATGCGTGATATCTTAAAATTAGTATCTGAAGGCAATGAGCGTGGAATTATTGCGTTTAACTTATATGTTAAACGTATCTGTGACTACATCGGTTCTTACTTTGTATATTTAGGTGGAGTTGATGCGATTGTCTTTACAGCTGGTATCGGTGAAAACTCTATTCCAGTTCGTAAAGCAGTTGTTGAACGTTTAGGAGCTTTAGGAATTACATTAGATGAAGCTGCTAATAATGTCATGGGAGAAGAAGCTTTAATTTCAACAGCAGATTCAAAAATTAAAGTATTCGCTATTCCAACAAATGAAGAGTTAATGATTGCAAAAGATACTTACGCATTTGTTAAATAGTAAATGAAAAAAAAGAGATTCTAGTGATAGAATCTCTTTTTTTATATCAGACTAATTTCAGTCGAATTTTACAACATTATGATATAATTTAAATAATAAATTCTTTAAGAGGTGAAATTATGTTGCAGCAAATTTGGAGTGAAATTGTGAAGTACGATAAGATTATGATTCATCGTCATGTAAGCCCAGATCCAGATGAGTTAGGATCACAAATTGGGTTAGCAACGTTAATTAAGTCAACTTATCCAAATAAGGTGGTAAAGATGCTTGGCTTTACAGAACCATCGTTACAGTGGATGGGAGAGATGGATGAGGTAAAGGATGAGGAGTATGAAGGGGCATTGGTGATTGTTTTAGATACGGCGAATTCTCCACGTATTGATGATACACGTTATAAAACGGGTGCCTTTATGATAAAAATTGATCATCATCCTGTTGTTGAAGATTATGCGGATTTAAATTATGTAGATACGTCGGCAACCGCTACATCAGAAATTATTGTGCATTTATTTAAAGCTAATCAGGAGCAGTATCAATTAACGATGCCACTTATTTCAGCGGAGCGTTTATATACTGGAATTATTGCGGATAGTGGTCGTTTCTTATATGATAATACAACAACATCAACTCTTGAGTGTGCAGCCTTTTTATATGATTGTGGGATTAATCGTAATCAAATTCATGATCAGCTGTATAAGCGTCCTTTAAATATTATTCAGGCACAAGGGTTTGTGTTAAGTCACTTTAACGTTAGTGAACAAGGCGTTGCTTATTTTACAATGACAAAAGATGAGCAGGAATCATTTGGTTTAACAACTGGAACTCGTTCCGCATTAGTGAACGTGTTGGCAAATATTGAAGGGATTCATGTATGGGTTTGCTTCTTTGAGAATGAGGATGGAAAGATTCGAGTGAATATTCGTTCAAATGGACCGGTTATTAATACGGTTGCTCAAAATTTTGAGGGTGGAGGACATCCTAAAGCATCTGGTGCGATGATTTATGAATGGTCACAGTGTGATGCAGTGATTAAAGCGTTAGATGAGGCATGTATATCCTATTTTAATGTATAAAAAGTAAATGTTTGGAAAGACTATTGACAATTGCCAGTGGTCTTTTTCTATGTTAGAATGAGTTCAAACGTATGTTTGGGTTTGAGAAAAGGTAGGGATCGGTATGAGTTTTGTACATTTGCAAGTGCGGTCAGCCTATTCACTGTTAAGTAGTTCAATTAAGATTAAAGAACTTGTTGATTTAGCACTTGAAAATCAAATGAGTTGTTTAGCTTTAGTTGAAGAGGGGACCATGCATAGTGCGATTAAGTTTTATAATGCTTGTCGGCGTGTGAATGTTAAGCCGCTGATCGGAATGAGTGTTAACGTTCAGGGAGATTCATTTATTGATGAATGGGTAATATTGGCGCGTAATCAGTGCGGGTACCAAGGGCTTTTAAAAATTGCCTCTTTTATTGCGAAGCAAGAAGGTGTTGTTCTTTATGAGCAAGTGTTGCCCTTTGTTCAGGATTTAGTCGTGATTACAAGCGGTGAGCACGGGATGCTTTGTAGTGGCATTGAGGAATACAAAGAGGAGCGTTTGCTTCAATATTATGAGTCATATTTGAAGTCTATTCCGCATTTGTATATCGGGCTGATGCGCGTTAATCAACGAACATATGAGTTGTCAAAGCATTTGATTTCTTTTGCAAGTAATGTTAATCGTCCGATTGTGGCACTCAACGATGTCAGGTATTTGAAAAAAGAGGATGCCAAGACGTTAACGTTGTTACAGGCGATTAAGCAGAATCAATCGGTAGAAGAGTTGCCACTTGTTGATTACGAGCGTTATTTTAAGAGTGAGTGTCAAATGAAAGAGTTGTTTGCAGATGTACCAAACGCTTTGATGCAAACTGAGCAGATTGCAAATGATTGTGAGGTAGAAATTCCACTACATCAATCGTTATTGCCGAAGTATCAAACGCCTGAGGGGGTATCTTCTGATTCTTATTTAGAGGCACTTTGTTTTAAGGGACTTGAGAAACGCTATGGCCATTTAGAGTATGCTAATCGATTGAAGTATGAGTTATCGGTCATTCATAAGATGGGATTTTCGGATTATTTCTTGATTGTCTGGGATTTTGTGCGTTATGCGAAAAGTCATGATATTTATGTAGGTCCTGGTCGTGGCTCAGCAGCGGGATCATTGGTGGCGTATGTTTTAGGTATTACGAATGTCGATCCGATCAAGTATGAGTTGTTATTCGAGCGATTTTTAAATCCTGAACGAATTACAATGCCAGATATTGATATTGATTTTCAGGATAATCGACGGGATGAAGTGATTCAATATGTACAGAATAAGTATGGGAGTCACTGTGTTGTTCAGATTGCAACGTTTGGAACTTTCCAGTCTAGATCTGCCTGGCGTGATTTAGCACGTGTTCATCAGGTGGAAACGACTTTAATTAATAAAGTGGCGAGCTTTATTTATTCAGGAAGTACATTGAAAGAAATTTATGAGCAAACAAAAGGATTACGAGATTTTTTCTCCACTTATCCAAAGCTTGAAGCTATTTATAAAGAGGCTGAAAAAATTGAGGGATTGCCACGTCATACGTCGATTCATGCAGCGGGTGTTATTATTAGCGATCATGATTTAACAGATTATACAGCGATTATGGAGGGTCCAACAGGCATTTATGTCTCCCAGTATGAAGCTGAAGATTTAGAGATGATTGGTTTATTAAAGATGGATTTCTTAGGTTTAAAAAATTTAAATATGTTACAACAAATCACGACTTTAATTAAAAGTAGTGTCGCACCTGAGTTTGATATTAATAAAATTCCATATGATGATTTAAAGACATATGAAATGATTTCACAGGGACAAACGACGGGGGTCTTCCAGTTAGAATCAGAAGGAATGCGGCAGGTATTAAGAGCGGTTCGACCTAATTGTTTGGAGGATATTATTGCTTGTAATGCCCTGTTTCGACCAGGACCGATGGAAGGAATTCCGTTATTTGCAGCAAGGAAGCATCATGAACAGCCGATTGAATACTATCATCCAAGTTTACAGTATATCTTATCTAAAACGTATGGCATTATTGTTTATCAAGAGCAGATTATGCAGATTGCGAATGTGGTATCAGGCTATTCTTTAGGAGAAGCTGATGTTTTAAGACGTGCCGTGTCGAAAAAGAAGAAGGAAATTTTAGAGAGAGAACAGAAGACGTTTGTTGAGAAAGCAATAGAACGTGGTTATCACCAAGAGATTGCCACCCAGTTGTATGAGTTAATTTTGAAGTTTGCAAATTATGGATTTAATCGAAGCCACGCAGTGGCGTATAGTATGATTGCTTATCAGATGGCTTATTTGAAGAGACATTATCCAAGTTATTTTATGACGGTGGCTCTTTCAAATGTGATTGGTAGTGAAAGTAATACGGCACAGTATGTAAAAGAGGCGAAACAGTTAGATATTTTAGTGTTACCGCCGTCAATTAATAGTAGTGGTTTAATGTATCAGATTGAAAATGAAAATATTCGATTTAGTTTATTACCGATTAAACATATCGGGATGAATTTAGCTCGGCAAATTGTGGCGGAGCGTGAACGGGGATTGTATAAGAGTTTTTATGATTTTGTGAGTCGTACAAGAAGTTTTTTAAATCAACGTGCCTATGAGGGGTTAATTGATGTGGGAGCAATGGATGAGTTTGGGTATAACCGGACAACTCTACATCATAATTTAACTGCGATCTTAGATTTTTCGAAATATGATGGCGGGTTGTTTGAGACTGATTTTGAGATTATGATGATGAAGGAGACGTTGTCATCAGCTGAGAAGATGAAGCGGGAAAAAGAATTGCTTGGTTTTTATTTGAATTCTCATCCGATTCATTTAATGAGAGATCAGGCAAAGGAGAAGGGTTGGTATTTCCCGAGTGATTTGATTCACCTAAATGTTTCAACTATTACGTGTGTCGGATTTGTGGAAAAATTTAGAGAAATTAGAGATAAAAAAGGAAAGCTGATGGCATTTATGGATATTTCTGATGAAAATGGAACAGTGTCTGTCACTATTTTTTCTGATGTTTATAAATCAGAATATAAAGCGTTATTAGGGAAAATTGTGGTTATTAATGGACGTGTTTCAATAAGAAATAGTGAAAAAAATATTAATCTCAGTAAAATAATAGCGATTTCATGACAGTTTCAGGTCGGAAATGATTTATAAATAGACAAAATACTGATATAATATGGGAGGAATAATCTTCATTAAGTGGATGATGATCAAAATTCTAGTGTGAGGTGAAACACTATGGTAAAAAGAATTGGTGTGCTTACTAGTGGTGGAGATGCACCGGGTATGAATGCAGCCATTCGTGCCGTTGTGCGCGCAGCAATCGCTAATAATATCGAAGTTTTCGGTATTTACAACGGATATGCTGGATTAGTTAAAGGTGATATTAAACCTCTAACGAATACAGAGGTTGGTGGAATCATTAACCGTGGTGGAACTTTCTTAGGTTCAGCACGTCTTCCAGAGTTCAAAAACATCGAAGTTCGTGAACTAGGTGTAGAACAATTAAAGAAACATGGTATCGAAGCAGTTGTTGTTATCGGTGGCGATGGTTCTTACATGGGAGCAAAAAAATTAACAGAGATGGGAATCAACTGTATCGCATTACCAGGTACAATTGATAACGATATCGTAAGCAGTGATTTCACAATTGGATTTGATACTGCATTAAACACAGTTATCGATGCCATTGATCGCTTACGTGATACGTCAGCTTCACACGCTCGTTGTAGCGTTGTTGAAATCATGGGACGTCACTGTGGTGACTTAACAGTTTGGGGTGCTATTGCATCTGGAGCTGAAGAGTTAATCGTTCCTGAAAAAGGAATCAACATGGATGAAATCGTAGCCCAAATCGAAGAAGGTAAAAAACGTCAAAAGAAACATTACATCGTGACTTTAGCTGAGTTAATGACAGATGCACATGAATTAGCTAAAGAAATTGAAAAACGTACTGGTGTTGAAACTCGTGCAACTGTTCTTGGACACACTCAACGTGGTGGGGCTCCAACAGCATTTGATCGCGTGTTAGCAAGCCGTATGGGTGCTTATGCGGTTGATTTATTAATCGCAGGTGAAGGAGGACGCTGTGTTGGAATTCGTGACAACAAGTTAACTCACTTTGATATCTTAGAAGCACTTGATTTACCACGTGTATTCGATGAAACAATGTTCAATTTAGCTAAACAATTATCTTAATTATTTCAACTGAAATAGGCATAAGATTATTGAATATACCCAAAGGAGCGAACTAGGAAATGAAACAATCTTTCAAAAACACTAAAATGATTTGTACAATTGGTCCTAAATCAGAACCAAAAGAGATGTTATCAAAATTAGTTGATGCAGGAATGAACTGTATCCGTTGTAACTTCTCTCACGGTGATCATGCAGAGCAAAAAAATCGTATGGATTTAATCCGTGAAATCAATAAAGAAAAAGGAACTCATGTAGCTATCTTATTAGATACTAAAGGACCTGAAATCCGTACTCACTTATTCGAAAACGGTGGAGTTGAATTAGTTGCTGGTCAAACTGTACGCGTTGCTATGAACGAAGTATTAGGAACAGCTGAAAAATTCTCTATCACTTACCCAGGATTAATCAAAGACGTAGTTGTTGGTGGAACAATCTTAGTTGACGATGGATATGTTGAATTAACAGTAACTGAATTAGATACTGCTAACCAAGAAATCGTATGTACAGTTAAAAACTCTGCATTCGTTAAAGACCGTCGTGGAATCAACGTACCAGGTGCTAAATTAAACATGGAATTCATCTCTGAAAAAGATCGCGCAGATATGATCTTCGGATGTGAAATGCAAGTGGATTACATCGCTGCATCATTCGTTCGTCGTGCAGAAGACGTATTAGCTATCCGTGAAATCTTTGCTGAGCAAGGAAATACACATACACAAATCATCGCTAAAATCGAAAACCAAGAAGGTGTTGACAACATGGATTCAATCCTTGAAGTTGTTGACGGAATCATGGTTGCTCGTGGAGATTTAGGGGTAGAAGTACCTGCTGAAGATGTACCATTAATCCAAAAAGAAATCATTGCTAAATGTAATGCTGCTGGAAAAATCGTTATCACTGCAACTCAAATGTTAGAGTCTATGCAAAAAAATCCTCGTCCAACTCGTGCAGAAGTATCTGACGTTGCTAATGCAATCTTCGATGGAACTGATGCAATCATGCTATCAGGAGAATCTGCTGCTGGACAATATCCATTAGAAGCTGTTGAAACAATGGCTCGTATCGCTCGTCGTACTGAGCAAGCTTTAGATCACCAAGAAATCATCGCTCGCGCTATGGCTTCTTCAAGCCGTGACGTAGCATCTGCTATGGGGTTAGCTGTTGCTGATACTGTAGAAGATTTAGGAGCTCAAGCAGTTATCGCTTGTACTCAATCAGGAGCTACTGCTCGTGCTATCTCTAAATACCGTCCATCTGCACCAGTAATCGCTGCTACTTCATGTGAAAAAACAGCTACTTCATTAGCATTATACTGGGGAGTTCAACCAGTTGTTGTTGCTGAAACAGCTAACACTGATGAATTATTAAAAACAGCTGCTACTGTAGCTACAGAAGTTGCTGGATTAGAAGCAGGAGAAACTGCTGTTGTTACTGCTGGATTACCAGCTGGTGAAGGTAACACTAACTTAATGCACATTCACGAAGTTAAATAATTTACCTATACATACACACACTTTTTAAAGGAGGGATTTCCCTCCTTTTTTTATTATTAAGAGGTTGATTAGAATGGTAGAAACAACATTATGTTATATAATTCATGAGAAAAAGGTTTTAATGATGTACCGAAATAAGAAAGAAAATGATTTTCATGAAGGGAAGTGGAATGGATTAGGCGGAAAGATAGAAGAAGGCGAAACGGCATACGAGGGGATACGACGAGAGGTGTTAGAGGAATCAGGGCTAATCATCAAGAATCCAGAGCTACTAGGGGTTTGTTATTTTCCTAGTTTTGATGGAGAGGAAGAATTGATGTATCTATATAAGGCAATTGATTTTGAAGGGGATTTGATTGAGTGTAATGAAGGAGATTTGAGTTGGATTGATGAAAAGCAGTTGTTATCGTTAAATATTTGGGAAAGTGATCAAGTCTTTTTACCGTATGTATTACGCGGTGAACGTTTTATTGGGGTGTTTCACTTTGAGGGGAAAGTTTTAAGGTCATATGAGATTAAAAAGGGGAGTGAATCTGATTTAATTCGTTTTTCGATTGAAAAAGGAAGTCATGTACTTTAAGTCTATTATTAAAAAAGTTTTATTACAACGATAAAAAGAACGGCTTGAGATAAACCGTTCTTTTTTTTATTTTATTTTAATGATTAGCACAATGGGCGTTTTGGTTGTTGAGGGCATTGTGGTTGCATGGCAAGGGCACACCAGTCTTCATTTCTTAGACCATGATCATATTGATGACATTCCATTCCTTCTTCTTTACAGATGACATAATCATGGTGATTGTGATGGTGATGAACTGTTTTAACAACGACTGGTACCACATGTTCTACACGGTGATGATGGTGTACTTCTGGCATACAGCAAACAGTTGGTTCAATGACTTGGCAGCAAGTTTCATAATGTACAGGCATTGGGCAACATTGCATTTGTGTTTGGCACATTTGAGGTTGAGGCATTACTGGAGCTGGGCACATCATTTGAGGTTGAGGCATCACAGGGACTTTTGTTTCACATTTTGTTTCTTTTGTTTCTGGAACTTTTACCATTTCAGTTTTAACAGGCATTTGTTGAGTTGCAGGCATTGCATACATCATTTGAGGTTGAAGGTATTCTTTTCTCATTGGAGACATCATTCCACAGCATCTATTATATCCATTCATAAAAATCATAACATCCTTTCATATTGTAATTCAATTACAATATAGTATATTACCTAGAGCTTAAATGGTTATGGCACATGCCCAAGTTAGCAAAGAAAAGGATGAAAAAAAGGACTTTTATACGAGATAAAAAGTCCTTATAGGATGATTATTTCAGTGTTTCGATAACAAAACTAGTATCAGTTAGTTCAAAGTTAGCTAAGAATCCTGAAGAGGCATAAAGTTTTTGATCATCTGTAATAAATAAGGCTTCCACATCAGATAAAGATTCGATTAGCTTCATTCCTTCATCGAGTCCTAGTACAAATGACATAGTTGACAAAGCATCGGCAGACATTGAACTTTTTGTGACGATTGTAACTGACTTTAGATTGTTTTCTACAGGATAGCCTGTTTTAGGATCAAGGATGTGGTGATAAATCTTTCCATCTTGTTGGAAGTAGCGTTCGTATGTTCCAGATGTCACAACGGTTTTATCTTTGACACTTAAAATTCCTAAGTAGTCACCACGTGGAGAGAATGGATTTTGAACTCCAATTCTAAAAGAGTCTCCATTTGCTTTTTCACCATAGGCATAGACATTTCCACCTAAATTGATGATGGCTTGTTTATTTCCGTGTTCTTTTAGAATTTGGGCTGCGACATCAGCTGCATATCCTTTTGCAATGCCACCTAAGTCGAGTTGCATTCCTTTATCTTCTAGTTTAACAGCATAATTTTCTTCATCAAGTAGCACTTTATGATAATCGATATGAGTTAAGCTTTGTGCAATTTCATCACTATTTGGAACATGAGCATCTTCAAATCCAATTTCCCATAGTTTAACGAGAGGGCCGACTGTGATATCAAAGCTACCATTTCCAAGTTGCGAATAGTAAACTCCCGCTTTAATGACATCGAATGTTTGTTTTGAAACAGGAACGTAGTCGACTCCTGCTTGTTGATTGATACTGATTACTTCACTCGTTGTAGCATTATTAATGGTCATTTCTTTTTCAATTTGCTCAATCGCATTGAAAATTTCATCAAAGATTTCTTGTTCAGGATTATCGTATAAGGTAATCGTAACGATGGTTCCTAGTAAGTATTTATTTTGCGAGACAGGTTCGTAGTTTTTTTGTTCAGTTCCTAGATTCTGGTTAGGTGTTTCTACTTGTTCTTTTGCTTGGCAACCTGTTGTGAGTAAAACGGCTACTAGCATTAAGGATTTCAAATATTTCATAGTATGTAACCTCCAATAATTGTCCTTTAATAGGATACCACAATATAGAGCATAAAAAAACGACAAGATGTTCACTTTGTGAAATCTTGTCGTTTTTTTTAATCGATTGTTGGTCCGCTTGCTAAGGCTTGAATGACTAATTCAATAAATTGATTCACTTCAATTGTAACGCCAGAGATAGCATCAGTTTTATTATCTTCGTTATAAGTAATTAGGGTTGGATCTTGGATGTTAATAAGATAAGATTCCAAAAGTTGAGCTTGGTGATTCCAATTTTGAATTTCCTCTGTTGAATGTCCACCTGTTAAGTTGTCATCTTCTTTAATGGCATCCCAATGGGCTGCAACAATGTAGCCATTTTCAACAATAAGGTTAATATTATATTTATATCCATCTGTAAATGTTTCCTGCTCTGCATAATAATGTCCATCTTGGTAGTTTCCTTTTTCAATTGGACCGTCTGCAAGAGCCGTATTCATAAGTTGTAAAAATGGAGTGACTGAGATTGTCACACCAGAAATAGTATCAGTTTTTCCATCTTCTGTTGTTTGGATAGCAGAAGTATCTTGATTATTAATAATATATGATTCTAATTTTTCGATTTGTTCGTGCCACTTTAAGGATTCAGTATCTGCATCAGACATAAGATACTCATCTGTTTGTGACAGAGTGCGTTTATCTTCAGTTGCAGTTTCATTAATTGAGTTAAATTCAATGGTGGTGATGATGCCGTCTTTAATCTCTAAGGTTACCGTGTTTTTCCATCCATCTTCTGAATAAGTTGAATCTTCAGCGAAGTATAGACCATCTTTTAAAACAGTAAGCTGTTCACGGGCATCTATATCACTTAATTGAACTAAATTGTTATCACTTAGTAATAGTGGCTCTTTAGAGTTAACTTCATTAGCACTACAGGCTGTTAATAGACTAAACGCAGAAATAATTGTCAGAGATACGACTTTATAATTCATAAAAATACCCCTCCCTATAACTTTAAATAAATTATGGTCTTATCTTTAGTATAGTTAGTGTTATTCTAACATAGGTTGAAAGACTATTATATAGGAAAAAGATGTAATTGTTGTCGAATATGTATAAAAAAAATTTATAAATGATATAGTTATAAAGAGGGAAGGTAGGAATTTTGAAGGGATTGCATCTACATAAAAAGGTTGAATTTGTGAAAAAATGTGATAAAATTAAGGTGGGTAAATTACGACATGTTTTTACAAATAACTCTTATATTTAACTTTTATCTAATTTGATGCTATTATAAATGAATGGATTTTTTATAGGTAAAGGTTAGATACATCTACTAATCAAGTGGTGTTAATAGAGTTAGCTTTTTTATGTTAAGGAGTATTAACGTAGGAAAATAAAACATGAAAGATTTTAGGAGGAGTATCATGAAAAAGATTGTTGTCCTTGGTGGAGGATACGCAGGTGTACTTACCGCAAAAAAATTAGCAAAAAAATTCAAAAAAGATCAAGATGTAAGCATTACATTAATTGACAAGCAATCTTATCACACAATGTTAACAGAGTTACATGAAGTTGCTGCTGGTCGTGTGGATGAAGAATCAATCCGTATGGATTTAAAAAAGATTTTTGCTGGTCGTAAAGTGGATGTTGTTTTAGATGAAATTACATCAATTGATTTTGAACAAAAAGTTTTAACTTCAAATTCAACAAAATATGACTATGATTATTTAGTAATGGGAACAGGATGTAAACCAACATTCTTTGGAATTCCAGGTTCAGAAAATGCTCACCAATTATGGTCATATACAGATGCTGTCAACTTACGTGAACACATTTTAAATATGTTCCGTCAAGCAGCGCTAACATGCGATAAAGAAAAACGTAAAGAATTATTAACATTCGTAACCGTTGGAGCTGGTTTCACAGGAGTTGAAATGGCTGGGGAACTTGGAGAATGGAAAGATGAATTATGCCGTTCATTCCATATCGATAAAGAAGAAGTGTCTTTATATATCGTAGACTTTGCTCCAAAAGTGTTACCAATGTATCCAGATAAATTAGTTAAAAAAGCGGAGCGTCGTTTAGAAAAATTAGGAAATCAATTAGTGATGAACTCTGCTGTAAGTGAAATTAAAGCGGACAGTGTTGTCTTAAACAAAGGTGAAATGGTTATCAATACACGTACTGTTATTTGGGCAGCAGGAATTGAAGGATCAGATATTGTTGATTCTGCTCAAGTAGAAAAAGCAGGACGCGGACGTATTGTGACAAATGCTCAATTACAGGCTAAAGATCATAAAGATGTTTATGTTGTTGGAGATAACATTTTCTACATTCCTGAGGGAGAAGAACGTCCTGTGCCACAGATGGTTGAAAATGCAGAGCATTCAGCGCCAGTTGTTGCACATAACATCTATGTAGATATTAAAGGTGGAGAGCACAAATCATACAAGCCAACATTCCATGGTTCAATGGTATGTATCGGTTCTCGTTATGGGGTAGCTCAAGTTGGAATGCCAGGATTCTGGATGAATTTATCTGGATTCTTCGCGATGTTCTCAAAACACTTCATTAACTTAGTGTACTTTGTTCAAGTTTTAGGATTTAATAAAATTTGGTCTTATTTAATGCATGAATTCTTCCATACAAAAAATAACCGTTCAATGGTAGGTGGATTATTATCAAATTCAGCTCCAGTATTCTGGAAATTCCCATTACGTATTTTTGTCGGATTCATGTGGTTACAACAAGGTTTAACAAAATTACCTAAAGTTATTCATGACTTTAATAATGTTTTCTTATTACCTTCACCTCCAAAAGCAGATACATTATCTGCTGCATCAGGAGCAGTGTCAGAGGCTGTAACAGCAGCATCAGGAGTTGTAACGGAAGTTGTCACTCAAGCATCAGGAGCTGTAGCAGATGCTGTCACTCAAGCATCAGGTGTTGTGACTGAAACTGTAAATCAAGTAGCTGCAAATGGTGATATCTTTACAACAATTTCAAATTTAATTCATGATTTCATGAACTGGATTGCAGTATTACCAGTTCCAGGATTTGTTTCAGATATGGTTAATTGGTCAATGGATGCCTTCTTCTATACTCCAGATGGAACACAATTCACTACTCTTGCAAGCTTAGTTCAAGGTGGAATGATTTTCGGAGAAATCATCTTTGGTATTATGTTAATTATTGGTTTATTCACACCGGTCGCTGCTATTGGTACTATTGCAATGGGATGTATGATTTGGGCTTCAGGAATGGCACCAACTGAGATGTTATGGTATTTAGTAGGTGGATTTGCGTTAATCGGAAATTCAGGTATGGTACTTGGATTAGACTATTATGTGTGGCCTTGGTTACGCGAAATGATGAAACGTATTCCATTACTTAAAAAATGGTATTTATACGTTGACTAAATAATATGATTTGAAAGAGAAACATAGAGAATACTATAGTAGTATTCGCTATGTTTTTCTTCTCATTTAGTGTTATTGTAGTATCTAACAAATTCAACAAGAAGCAATACATACAATCGTTAGTCAAAAAATGTAGGTGATAACACATGAAATCATTCTGGAAGGATCAGCCAGACATTGTCGCACATTTAGAACAAGTCAATCATATTATTAATCAACAGTTAACCGTTAAACAATCAAAAATGAATGAGATTTTAAAAGATTTAGCTCAGTCTGGAGGTAAAAAAATTCGTCCAGGATTATGTATTATCGGTGGTGAATTTGGAGATAAGGACATTAAGCATCTTTATCACTTATCTGCTGTTTTAGAAATGTTGCATATGGCAACACTTGTTCATGATGATATTATAGATGATTCGGTACAACGTCGTGGTCAGTTAACGACACAACAAAAATACGGTAAAGATTATGCTGTTTACACAGGTGATTATATTTTTACTAAATGTTTTGAAATCTTAGCAGAGCATTATGAATTGCATCATATGAAAGAATTATCTAAAACAGTTTCTCGTGTTTGTATGGGAGAAATTGATCAATTTGATGGCCGATTTAAATCTCATACTTCGGTTAAAAAGTATTTAAAAGTCATTGGTGCTAAAACATCTGCTTTATTAGCTGTTAGTTTATCCGTTGGGGCTTATGAAAGTGGATGTGACGAAAAATTCTGTAAGAAGCTTGGAAAAATTGGGCTTCATATTGGAAACGCATTCCAGATTATTGATGATATTTTGGACTATGTTGGTGACGCGTCTCGCGTTGGAAAAACATTAGGAAATGATATTCGTCAAGGGTATTATACGCTTCCGTTACTATATGCTTTAAAACATAATGATGATAGGCTAAATGAGTTATTAGCGTCAGAAACTTATACAGATGAAGTAGTTTCACGTATTATTGAACGCGTTAATGAATTGGGTGGTGTTAAACAAGCTCAAGAGTTAGCACATAAATATACAGTGAAATCTTTAAAAGAAATTAAAAGTTTGCCAGCAGGTCAAGCCCGTGATCATCTAGAATGGGTTACCAATCAATTATTAGCTCGTCAACACTAATAATGAAATTTCAATGGACAAATCATTTTCTGATTTGTCTTTTTTTTTGTAAAATTATTATTTTATAAGTCATATTTAATTGAATAATTCCCATTTTAATATAATCTATTCTTATTAAGTAAAAAAATAGAAAAATAATGAATTTGTAATCTACATAATCATTACTTGTTAGGTTACAATATAACAAGTAGTACTTGTATAATTTTTCTAAAATTAGAAAGAGAGAGTATAGTTGGTGTACTACAAAGAGTTTAAATCATAGAAAGGAGTTTATTCTATAATGAAAACATTACAACGCGTTGGTAAAGCCTTTATGGTACCGGTTGCGCTTTTACCAGCGGCAGGTCTACTACTAGGAATAGGGGCCTCAATGCAGCAATCATTATTAGATTATTTACCGTTTTTAGGTACAGAATTTTGGCAGATGGTCGCAATGGTAATGAAAAGTTCGGGACAGATTGTTTTTGATAACTTGCCGTTATTATTTGCAATTGGAGTTGCCTCTGGATTAACAGGAGACAAAGGAGTGGCTGCTTTAGCGGCGACGGTTGGATTCTTAATTATGAATGTGGTGATTGGGGTATTTATGCCGGTTACATTACCTGATCAGTTATATGCAAATGTATTAGGAATCGAAACGTTACAGACCTCTGTTTTTGGTGGAGTGCTTATTGGGTTATTAACGGCATATTTATATAATAAATTTTATACCGTTAAGTTTCCTGATTTCTTATCTTTCTTTGCTGGGGCACGATTTGTTCCCATTATTACATCAGTAGTAGCGATTATTGTAGGGGTTATTTTGGCTTTTATTTGGCCTCCAATTGGAAACCTAATTGCAAGCTTTGGTAAAATTGTGGCAGCAGAAGGAACGAATCCTCTTTATATTTGGATTTATGGAATTGCAGAACGTGCCTTGATTCCGTTTGGACTACATCATGTTTTTTATTTCCCATTATGGTACACAGAAGCAGGAGGTATTTATACTTCAATTGATGGTGTGATGAAAATGGGGGACCAACAAATTTGGTTCCAGCAATTAGCTGATTATTCGACATATGGCTATCAAGCGATGATTGAAAATGTTCAGGCACAAGGTGCAACACTTGCAGGACGATTCATGACTGGAAAATATCCATTTATGATTTTTGGATTACCAGCGGCTGCTTATGCGATGTATCAAGAAGCAGCACCAGCCCGTAAAAAAGCGATTGGTGGATTATTGTTATCAGCTGGGTTGACGGCTGCTTTAACAGGAATTACAGAGCCGATTGAATTCACCTTTTTATTTGTAGCACCTGTTTTATTTGCAATTCATGCGGTACTAGCAGGATTATCATTCATGCTGATGTACTTATTTAATGTTCATGTCGGAATGACATTTTCAGGTGGATTAATTGACTTATTAATTTACGGAATTTTACCTGGTAATGATTTTACGAACTGGGTTCGTATTATCATTGTCGGAATTTTCTACGCTCCAATTTATTATTTCTTATTCCGTTTTGCGATTCGTCGTTTCAATTTACCAACACCAGGACGTGGTGAAGCTGAAGATAAGCTGATGAGTAAAGCTGATTACCAAGCGGCTAAAGGAACGAATTCAAGTGAAAAAGCAGCGGCTATTTTAGAAGCATTAGGTGGGGCTAGTAATATTGAAACATTAGATGCCTGTATGTCACGTTTACGTGTTTCAGTTCATGATATAGACGAAGTGGATGAGACTAAAATCAAAGCTTTAGGTGCCACTGGAATGTTTGTTTCAGGAAATAATTTACAGGCTATTTTCGGAACAACTTCTGATCAATTGAAAACGCAAATTGAAGCAATTATGGCAAAAGAAAAGTAAAAATAAGACAAAAAGACCTTAAAAAAAACATTTTTTAACTAATGTTAGCGTTATTTTTATAAAAAATATCGAAATATATCTATATTTGTTGGAAAAAAACAATATAATATATATGAAAGATATTAGGAGGTGCAACATGGGAATTTTCGATTTATTCAAAAAGAAGAAAGAAGAACCTAAAAAAGGAGTTTTTGCTCCAATCACAGGAACATTATTATCAATCACTGAAGTTCCAGACCCAGTATTTAGCCAAAAAATGATGGGAGACGGATTTGCAATTGAACCAACTGAAGGAAAAGTATATTCTCCAGTTGCCGGGAAAGTGTTAAACGTATTCCCAACAAAACATGCAGTTGCATTACAATCTGACGAAGGACATGAAATTTTAATTCACTTCGGTATGGATACTGTAACATTAAAAGGTGAAGGATTTACTGCTCACGTAGGTGAAGGAGATATTGTTACACCTGAGACTTTATTATTATCAGTAGATTTAGACGCTGTTCGTCCTAAAGTACCATCTTTAGTAACACCAGTTGTTTTCACTAACTTAAATGAAAAAGTTATTGAATTAAAAGTAACAGGTCCAGTTACACACGGTAAAGCTGATATTTTAGAGATTAAATAATTTCGTAAACATATATCTTGATTTTTAGATAGTGACAAGATAAAATAAACTTGAAATCACTATCACAAAGAGGAGCGATTATTGATGGAAAAGATTTTCACAATTACAGATGAAACTGGATTACATGCTCGTCCAGCGACAGTATTAGTAAACACAGCTAGCAAATTTGGATCAGAAATTTCATTAACTTACCGTGATAAAAAAGTTAACTTAAAATCAATCATGGGTGTTATGTCTTTAGGAATCCAACAAGGTGCACAAATCACTATTTCTGCTGAAGGTGACGATGCAGAAGCAGCTATCGCAGCATTAACAGAAACTATCACAACTCAAGGATTAGGTGAATAATACCTTTTCAAATAACAAACAATAGTACTGGCTCGCCAGTACTTTTTGTTTTTTGAAAAACATATTTTTAAGCGTTATTAAATTATTTTACCTTCATTTTAATAAAAATATAAAATATGTCAAAAAAACATTAATTTGCGACAAAATCACTATATGTAACGGGTTTCAGACGACCTAAAAAAATAAAACGGTGTTGTGTAACGGGTTTTATCTGTTATAATAGTTAGGTACAAAAGCATTTCATAATTGAAAGGGGTAGCATTGTGAACATTAAAGGTATTGCAGCATCAAACGGAATTGCTATTGCAAAAGCATTTAAATTAATTGAACCAGAATTAACAGTTGTTAAATCAACAGTTACAGATATTGAAGCCGAAGTAGAACTTTATAAATCGGCGTTAGTTAAAACAACAGAAGATTTACAAAAGATTAAAGTAAAAGCTGCTCAAAATTTAAGTGAAGAAGAAGCGGCTGTATTCGATGCTCATATTAATATGGCAAATGATCCTGAGTTACTTTCTCAAACAACAGATAAAATTAAATCTGAAAGCGTTAATGCACCTTATGCATTCGATGAAGTATCAAACATGTTTATTATGATGTTTGAAAGCATGGATAATGAATATTTCCGTGAACGTGCAGCAGATATTAAAGATATTAAAAAACGTATTTTAGCACACTTATTAGGTGTTAAAGTAAATGATCCAAGTACAATTGATGAGCAAGTGGTTATTATTGCTGAAGACTTAACACCTTCTGATACAGCTCAACTTGATCGTAACTTCGTTAAAGGGTTTGCGACAAACATCGGGGGACGTACATCTCACTCAGCGATTATGGCTCGTTCATTAGAAATTCCAGCTGTAGTTGGAACAAAAACAATCTTAGAAGACGTTAAAGATGGAGATATGATTATCTTAGACGGATTAGAAGGAAATGTTATCATTAACCCAACAGCTGAGCAAATCGCACACTACGAAGAAGTAGCTAAAGCTTATGATGCTCAAAAAGCTGAATGGGCAAAATTAAAAAATGAAGCAACAGTTTCAAAAGACGGACAACATGTAGAGCTTGCTGCTAATATCGGAACTCCAAAAGATGTTGAAGGAGTACTTGCTAATGGTGGAGAAGCCGTTGGATTATACCGTACTGAATTCTTATATATGGGACGCGATAACTTCCCAACTGAAGATGAGCAATTCGAAGCTTATAAAGCAGTATTAGAAGCAATGGGAGAAAAACCAGTTGTTGTTCGTACATTAGATATCGGTGGAGATAAAGAATTACCATATCTACATTTACCAAAAGAAATGAACCCATTCTTAGGTTACCGCGCTGTTCGTTTATGTTTAGATGATACAGATTTATTCCGTACGCAATTACGTGCTTTATTACGTGCTTCTTCATACGGAAAATTACGTATCATGTTCCCAATGATTGCAACTTTAAATGAATTCCGCGCTGCTAAAGCTTTATTATTAGAAGAAAAAGCTAACTTAATTGCAGAAGGTGTGACAGTTTCTGAAGAAATCGAAGTCGGAATGATGGTTGAAATTCCATCTGCTGCGGTATTAGCTGATCAATTCGCTAAAGAAGTTGACTTCTTCTCTATCGGAACAAATGACTTAATCCAATATACTATGGCTGCTGACCGTATGAACGAAAAAGTTTCATACTTATACCAACCATATAACCCAAGTATTTTACGCTTAGTAAAAATGGTTATTGATGCTGCTCACAAAGAAGGTAAATGGACTGGAATGTGTGGAGAAATGGCAGGAGATCAAACAGCTATCCCATTATTATTAGGATTAGGATTAGATGAATTCTCAATGTCAGCGACTTCAATCTTACCTGCTCGTTCATTAATTAGCAAATTATCAAAAGCTGAAATGGCTGAATTAGCTCAAAAAGCTTTAAATATGTCAACAGTTGAAGAAGTTATTGAATTAGTTGAAAACATTCAAAAATAATCCAAATTAAAATGTGAAGAATTTATTCTTCACATTTTTTTTGTTTTCTAAGAGCAGAAATTTAAATTGAAGAATAATTAAGACAAAAAACGACATCCTAATAAAGAACTTCGAAAGGAAAAGAGTTGAGATAAAAATGATATCAGTGTTAAAAACTAAATTTTTTGGATCCATCAGTTTAAAAAGTGGATTATTTTTTATGTTCCTGATGATAACTTTTTGTAGTCTATTTATGGGGTCATTTGATACATTTGCGGCAACCGTTGAAGATAGAGTGGACGATTTTATTTATAATAAGGAAAAACCAGAAAAAGTCGTTTATTTAACATTTGATGATGGACCTTCTAGATATAGTTTAGAGATTTTAGATGTGCTAGATCAATATGATGTACCCGCCATTTTCTTTGTGATTGGTGAAAATATTGAACTGTTTTCGAATGCCAAAGAGATATTAACAGAAATGGTGGAGCGTGGACATTATATTGGGCTTCATAGCATGACACATAATATGGATAGTTTATATCATGGTCCAAATGCTCCTCAAAACTTTGTTAAGGAAATGTTGGCTGATCAAAAAATGGTTTATGATTTAACGGAAGGATTTACAAGTCAATTATGTCGTCCACCATATGGTGGACGACATAATTGACTTGTAA